>CAYRZU010000030.1:0-36784 GCA_964428895.1 uncultured Planctomycetaceae bacterium | reverse complement strand
GAGATGATGGATCCCAACACGCACCAAGCCGTCGTGGCGGCCGTCGCCGCGGCAGCGAAGCAATAGACACCAACGGGCCGCGAGCCCACCACACGCAATACTCAACAAAGGAGTCCGTCGTGAAGAAGTTCACCAAAGCCAGCGACATCAAGGTCGGCGTTATCGGCTACAGCGGCGCCTTCGGCATGGGCAAGGTCCACCTGGACGATATGAAGACCGCGGGCATGACCCCGGTAGCCGCCTGCGACCTCGACAAGAAGTGTCTGGAAATCGCCAAGGCCGACTGGCCCGACATCGAGACCTATACGTCGATCACCCAGATGCTCAAAAAGTCCGACGTGAATCTGGTGGTCGTGATCACGCCGCACAACCTGCACGCCAAGCACGTGCTCCAGTGCCTCAACGCCGGCAAGAGCGTCTGCTGCGAGAAGCCCCTGGCCATCACCACCGAAGAGTGCGACCAAATGATCGCCGCGGCCAAGAAGAACCGCGTCATGCTGACGACCTACCACAACCGTCACTGGGATGGCTGCGCCATCACCGGCGTTAAGAAGATCAAGTCCGGCGTCATCGGCGACGTGGTCCGCATGGAAGCCCACATGGGCAACTACTCCAAGCCGGGCGACTGGTGGCGGTCGAGCAAGAGCATCTCCGGCGGCGTGCTGTACGACTGGGGCGTGCACGTCCTGGAATACGCCCTGCAGATCCTCAAGCTGTCGGACGCGAAAATGACCGAGGTCATGGGCCTGGCCAAGAAAGGCTTCTGGGCGCCCAAGACCAAGTGGAAAGCCGACACCAACGAAGACGAAGCCGTCGCCATCGTTCGGTTCAACACCGGCCAGTGGCTAACGCTGACCATGTCGTCGATCGACTCGAATCCCAAGCCCAGCATGATCGAAATCACCGGCACCAAGGGCACGTACCTGATGAATCACGGCGATTTCGAGATCATCAAGCACGTGGGCGATGAGACCGTCATCACCAAGGGCCCCAACGACCCCGGCGACTGGGCGAAGTTCTACAAGAACGTGGCCGACCACATGACCAAGGGCAAAGACCTGATCATCACGCCCGAATGGTCGCGTCGTCCGATCCACATCATCGACCTGGCCAACAAGAGCGCCAAGCTCGGCCGGGCCATCCCGACCAAGTACGCGTAACCAACCGCGAATACCGAAAGGACTAGACTCATGAAGGCATTGATTCTTTGGGGCGGCTGGGACGGCCACGACCCCGGGCCCGTCTCCAAGATGCTGGAGACCAAGCTCAAGGCCAAGGGCGTGAAGGTCACGCGCGTCAACTCGCTGACGCCGCTGGAAAACCTCAAGAACCTCAAGACGTTCGACGTCGTCGTGCCCTGCTGGACCATGGGTGAGATGTCGGACAAGCAGTGGACCAACCTCGATAAGGCCGTCCGCGGCGGCGTCGGCATCGCCGGCATCCACGGCGGCATGTGCGATGCGTTCCGCGGCAACCTGACCTATCAGATGATGACGGGCGGGCAGTTCGTGGACCATCCGGGCGGCATCATCAAGTACCGCGTGGACGTCGTCGATCGGACGCACCTGATCACCGCCGGCATGGAGAGCTTTGACTACGTCTCGGAGCAGTACTACATGCTGGTCAACCCCGCCAACCGCGTGCTGGCAACCACCGCGGTCGGGCTCGACGGCAACACCATGCCCGTCGCCTGGACCAAGAGCTGGGACAAGGGCCGCGTGTTCTATTCGGCCCTGGGCCACGAGGCCAAAGAACTGCGCAAGTATCCCAAGGTCGTGGCGATGACGGTTCGCGGCATCATGTGGGCCGGCCACGGCAAACTCGTCGGCAAGTGCGCCAAGTAAGCTGATCGTAGCAACCATTGTCATAACCTAGCGCGGCGGGTCCCCCGACCCGCCGCGTTTCTTTTTGTGGTCGCTGCGATTGGACACGGCCTAAGATAACAGTGGATGAGAAAGGCTGACCGCGGCGGTGCGAACTGCTCTTATCCTCATCATCCATATTCACCCATCATCTCCGCCGCTCGAATGGTCTTCCCCCTCCAACCGCTGATCGTGGGCGTTGTCTAGCCACCAACGATGCGCGGTAGCTGCTGCGCGCCCGGTGCGATCGGCCCAAACGTTGGTGACAGCCCGAGCGACGGTCGTTCGGGAACATTCGATGCGGTCAGGGCCATTCACGCGGCCCAAGTTCGGACCTACGGCGAACGGGTCAACGTCCATGCATTCATACCATCCATACACCGACCCCCGCTGCCGGCCGAGCGACATTGGGAGACTCGACCCATGCGACACGAACACAAAGGATTCACGCTCATTGAACTGCTGGTGGTCGTGGCCATCATCAGCCTGCTGGTGGTGATGCTCCTGCCGGCCATCCAGCACGCCATCGCCATGGCCAAGAAAGCCGCCTGCATGAACAACCTGCGATCGGTCAACTCCGCGGCAGCGCTCTACGCCGATGGGAACACCAACGCACTGCCCGTGATCGACCCCGAGTACACCAACCCGGAAGAATCGATCCCCGACGACGGCCCGACCGACGTTCCCTTCGGCGAAGATGGCGAGGACTGGGTCTTCCTCGGACAGAACGTGATGCAGAACGTCTGGCTGCTGGTCAGCGAAGACCTGATCACCCCGGAGGTCTTCCACTGCCCCGCCGATGACCGCTACAAGTCGCGGGAGCGATCCGCCATCGAAGCCAGCGACGACTTCCCCCGAGATTTCGGCTGGTACAGCCCCGACAACTATTCCTACGGCATGCACTGGTCCTACGACGGCAACGGCACGGACATCAACCCGGCCCGGCTGAACGCCGGCCTGCCCAGCGCGTTCGTCACCTTCGCCGATCGGAACCCCGGCGGGGCCGTCGGAGAGGGTCCCGGTGAGTTCGCCCCCTCCAACCACAAGCGCTTGGGCACCGCCTACCTGACAGCCGTCGGCTCGGTAGGCTTCCGCAAGAAGCTGACGGATTCGCGGTGCGGCAAGAGCGGAGACGACATCTACACGGTGCAGAGCCCGGACGGGAGTAACTCCGATCAGATCAGCGCCATGCCCGTCAGCAGAACGGACACCTACATCTGTCTGCCGGAAGGTGACTGACCGAACGATTACGAGCCCGTTTGATCGCGGGCGTCGAGCAACTTAGTTAGTTCGTCTTCGGGGAGAACGTGCCGGGCCAGGCAGACCTGGCGGATGGTCTGACCGGTCTCGTGGGCCTCCTTGGCGATGGCGGCGGCCCTGTCGTAGCCGATTCGTGGCGCCAGGGCTGTCACCATCGACAGCGACTGTTCGACAATCTGCTCGCAGCGATCGCGGTTGACGGCCAGGCCGACGATGCACTTGTCCGCCAGCGCGCTTGCGGCGTTGCCGAGCAGCCGGATCGAGGTCAGCAGGTTGTGCGCGATGAGGGTCTGCGCCACGTTCAGTTCGAGAATGCTCCCCACGCCGCCCAGACCGCCGGCGACAATCGCGGCGTCGCAACCGATGACCTGACAGACCACCTGAATGACGCTTTCGCAGATGACCGGGTTGACCTTGCCGGGCATGATGCTGCTACCCGGCTGCAGAGCAGGCAGGATAAGCTCGCCCAGACCGCACCGAGGTCCGCCGGCCAGCAGGCGAATGTCCGAGGCGATCTTTCCCATGCCCACCGCCGTCGCGCGGAGTGCGCCGGAGGCGAACACCGCTGCATCTCGCGCGCCTTGGGCGGCGAAGCGGTTGGGCGAGCACACGAACTGCAGGCCCGTAACCTGTGACACATGGCGGCAGACGTTCTGGCCGAACTTCGGCGGCGCGTTGAGGCCCGTGCCGACGGCCGTGCCGCCGATGGGCAATTCGCTCAGCGCGTCGACGGCCGTTCCAAGCGCCCGCAACGCGTCGTCGACCTGCGCGGCAAAGCCGGCGAACTCCTGGCCCAGTCGCACGGGCACGGCGTCCATCAGGTGGGTTCGGCCGATCTTGACCACGTCGTCGAACTCCGCGGCCTTGGCCGACAGCGCATCGCGCAAGACGATCAGGGCCGGCACGAGCTTGCTGCGGATTTCCACCGCCGCCGCCACGTGCAGGGCGCTGGGGATAACGTCGTTGGACGATTGGCCCATGTTGACGTGATCGTTGGGGTGAACGCGACCGACGTCGCCACCAGAGGTCATCAGCAAGGCCATCGCCCGGTTGGCGATCACCTCGTTGGCGTTCATGTTGGTGCTCGTGCCGCTGCCGGTTTGGAAAACATCGACCACGAACTGCTGGTCGTGCTCGCCGGCGGCTACTTCGCCCGCGGCGGCGACAATGGCGTCCGCGATGGATTTCTCCAGCCAGCCGGCGCGCTTGTTGGCCGCGGCGGAGGCCTGCTTCAGTAAGCCCATCGCGGCGATGAACGCCGGCGCCATCGGCCAGCCCGAAATGGGGAAGTTCGCCGCCGCTCGGGCGGTCTGCGGCCCGTACAGGGCGTCGGCCGGTATCTCTACCGGTCCCATCGAGTCCGTTTCAACGCGGTTCTGTCCCATCGCCTTCGTCCTGCCCCCCAGGTGGGCGGATTATAACATCCTCACCGGCAAATGCCCGCCCGCCGTGAACTCGGCGGACCTTTGTGCGTCAAAAGAACCGTGACGACCCGCCCGCGCGGCGCGTAGACTTTGAGCCAACATGAGCAAGAGCCCCGCCCAGACCAACATCTATAAATGGCAGCGACGCATCCTCATGGTCACCGTGAGTCTGTTGGCGGGCCTCGTCCTGGCCGTGGCGCTGTATCCGTTGATGACCGACCACGTCCTGATTCGTCAGCTCGGCCACGACAACGAGATGCTGCGGGAGCGCGTCATTCAGCGGGCGGCCGTACGCGCCAAGGCTCGCGACGCCACCCGACACCGACTGGTGGCCGCCCTGGATACCGACAACGACCGTCGCTTCTACGGGATCGCCTCAGCGCTGAATCTGATCGGTCAGTTTCGGACCCCCGACCGGTCCGCTGAGCACCTTGACCGGATGGCCGCCCTGCAATTCGAAGCCACCGACGACGCCCGATCGCGATGGCTCAGCCTGCAGCATCAATGCATCGTCGACCGCGACAACCCGCACCAGCGCCGATTCCTCGCCGCGGCGATCGTCGATCCGACTGTGGAAGTTCGCGAGACCTCGGCTGTCCTGGCCGCCAAGCTCGGCCACGACGACGCCCTCAAGCTACTGCTGGCCGATGACGAACCGGCCGTTCGGCTCGCCGCCGCTGTGGACGCCGCCCTGGCCGGCCGAACCGACCTGGCCCCCGATATCGCCACGCTGCTGGACGACCGCGAGCCGGAGGTGGTTGGCGCAGCCGCCTACGCCCTGGCCCGGCTGGCACCGACCGAGCATGCCTCTGTCATCTGCCGGAAGCTCCAGGACGCGCTGCCCGGGCCTGACCGCCACTGGCTGCTGATGGCGGCGATGGCCCTGGACAACGACCAGGCGCGCACGGCCGTGAACATCCTGGTCGAATCGGTTCTCCTGCGGTTGCTGGGCAAGACCGATAGCGACCTGACGATTGGGCGGGTCGACCCGATGCTGCTGGTCGCCGCCGGCCGACTCGACGCCGCCAACGCCAGGCCGTTGATTCGGTCTGTCCTCGCTGCGGCCGCCGATGCCGAGGCCGGCATTACGGTCGAACAACTCCGCGCCGCGATCCTGGCGGCAAACAACTTGGCCATGCCCGTTCGACGAGAGCTCTACGACGCCATTCACGTCGCCTGGAGCCCGACGGTCGAACCGACGATGACCTTGGCCGTGATCGCCCTGCGACATCAGCTTGCGATTGACCAAGACGGCCGGCCGGCCCCGACCGCCGAGGAGTGCATCAAGCTGCTTCAGCAGGCGGCGGTGTGGAGTTTCGTTCTGGACGACCCCGACGACGACCAGCCACCCCAGACACTGACCACGCCGGTGGCCTCGGCGGCTGCGGCCGCGGTCCTGTGGGACCTTGAGGCGCCGCTGGCGGACGAGTTTGTCCGCAATGCGGCCGCCTCGCACTACACGCTGCCGGGCGACTACGTGGCCTGGCGGCTGGCCAGGTCTGCCCGCTCGGCCGACGCCTACGCGGTGGGCCAAGCCATGCTGCCGGCACCCGGGGCCGATCCGGCCGGTTTGGTCTACAGTGACGAGGAACGCGCCGCCGGAGCGATGTTGCTGGCCCTGTCGGCCCGGGCGCCCACCGACCGATCGGCCGCGGTCGAACGAATCCGCCAACGGCTGGAGGGGGCCGGCCTCGGCGCCGAGGACAATCCGTTCGTCCAGCACTCCTATCGGTGCGCGCTGCTGATCCTGGGCCAATCCGGTCAACATGAGCACGTCTACACGTTGCTGGGGGTGTTGCAGTTTCCTCAGCGGCGCGCGCTGACGGCGCTGCTGGTCGCCAGCGACCGCCGGGCCATGGATTGGATGTTGTGGGGGCCGCACATGCCGCCGGCTAGTATCGTCGAACTGTTGGTTCGCCGGACGGTTCAGGATGTCGCCGCTGCGGTCGCCCCGGGCCTGCCCTGGCTGAACCTGTCGGCCCCTTACGAGGCGCAGTTGCTCATGGCCCGCGTTCTGGCCGACACCTACGCGATCAACCATGCCACCGTCCAACTGCGAGGGCTGGACTGATGGCTCGGCGGGGACGTGTGGCTGGCGCCGTCGCGGCCGTGACCCGCAATGTGGCCGATCTGCTCTTGCCCGGGCTCTGCGCTGCCTGCGGCGAGGACCGGGCGGCCACCGAAGGTCTGTGCAACCACTGCAACCTGGACCTGCTGAAGCTGGTCACGCTGCCCTACTGCCCCCGGTGCGGGTCCACGCTGGGGCCCAACATCCCCCGGTATGAGGAAGGCTGCCCGGGCTGTCCGGACCCCCTGCCGCGATTCGATCGCGTGGTGCGGATCGGCCCGTACGCCCACCCTCTGCGAGCGGCGATTCGGGACCTGAAGTACCTCCGGCAAGACTTGCTGCGTCAGCGAACGGGCCGACTGCTGGCCCAGGCCGTACGCGCCGAATGTGCGGACGAGACATTTGACGTGGCCCTGCCCATTCCCGCCCATTGGCTACGGCGCTTGGCACGCGGGCGCGACCATTCCCGCCAGTTGGCCGAAGTCGTCGCCAAGCCGCTGGGGCTCGTGATCGGAGACGAGTTGGTCCGCGTCCGTCACACCCCGCCGCAAACACGCCTCAG
The DNA here is from genome assembly GCA_964428895.1 of uncultured Planctomycetaceae bacterium. GTDB lineage: Bacteria > Planctomycetota > Phycisphaerae > SM23-33 > SM23-33 > HyVt-337. The sequence continues at coordinate 29,608 of CAYRZU010000030.1, read as the reverse complement.
CCGCACGCGACGCATAGAAAACGTCCGCGGCGCATTTGGACTGGCCAGCAAGACCAGCCTGGCTGGGGCGAGGATCCTCCTGATCGATGACGTGACCACCACCGGCGCCACCGCCAACGAGGCGGCCAACGTGCTGCTGGCCGGAGGCGCGTTGCGGGTCACGCTGGCGGTCGCGGCCAAGGCCGAATCCCCCACCGCCTACGCCGACCGCGTCACCGCCTAGCGGCGCGTCGACGGCGCCGCCGGCCCGCCAGGAACCCCCCCAGCAGCTCTTCTTGTCGTACGTACATGGTCGCGCGAGCGCGAGCGGCCTTGTCGTCATAGCCGGACAGATGGAGCAGGCCATGAATCACGTAGAGCATCAACTCGTGCTGCGGCCGATTCCCGTGCGCGGGCCCGGCCTTGACCGCCACCTCGCCGCAAACGATCACCTGCGCCGTCACCGCCTCGTCACCGTCATCGGACAAATCGAAGCTCAGCACGTCGGTCGGACCGATGTGGCCGATGTGGCGACGGTTCAGCCGAGCCATTTCATCGTTGGCGACCACCGCCAGGTCCACGTGCCCAAGGCGCACGCCTTCGGCCCGAGCGACAAACGCGACCAGCTCGGCCAGAGCCTTTCGCGGCACGCGCAAGGCCGACTGGCTTGAGGCAATCGCCACCGTTGGCGGCCGACGGCGGGCGGTGCTGGTTGTTCGACCCGAGGCCATGGCCGAAAGATAACCCCTGGCCGAACGAGCGACCACAGACAAATCCGACCGTCGCGTCGACGGGTCGCCATCGCTATACTGTCCGCCACGATTCGTCAGCGGCTGTCCGCGAGAACTCCCGAACGACATGGTCTTCAGCTCCGTTATCTTCTTGCTGCTGTTCCTGCCCGTGGTCCTGGTGGTCTACCACGTGCTGTTCCTGCCGGTCCGGTTGGGCTGGGCGCCGAACGTCTGGCGGCGCGCCGCCAACCTGTTCCTTCTGTTGGTCAGCTTGGTCTTCTATTTCTGGGGAGAACAGTTCCTCGTTTGGATTGTCCTGGCCTCGACGATGATCGACTACGTCTGCGGGTTGATCATCTCCGGGGGCTTCAGTCGCAGGCCGATCCTGAAGCTTCGCCGGCGGGCCGAGCGCCGTTGGAGCCAACGACTGGGGCTGACGCTCTCAGTCTGCTCGAACCTGGCGTTCCTGTGCTACTTCAAGTACGTGAACTTCGGCGTTGATGCCGCCGCGGGCGCCCTGCAATCGCTCGGCCTCGGAGCCGATTGGGCCGGTAACATCGGTCGAATCGCCCTGCCCCTGGGGATCAGCTTCTACACGTTCCAGTCCATGAGCTACACCATTGACGTGTATCGCGGGCAGGTCCGGGCCACGCGGAACCTGATCGACTTCGCCTGCTACGTCACCATGTTTCCTCAGTTGGTAGCCGGTCCGATCGTGCGGTACCGGCAGGTGCGGGCCCAACTGGTCCAGCGCATGGTGTCCTTCGACCAGTTCGCGTCGGGCGCCCGGCGTTTCGCGATCGGTCTGGGCAAAAAAGTCCTGATCGCCAACACCGTAGCCCTGGCGGCCGACAAGATCTTCGCCCTGCCGCAGTCGGAATTGACCACACCGCTGGCGTGGCTGGGATTGGTCGCTTACACGCTTCAGATCTTCTTCGACTTCTCCGGCTACTCCGACATGGCCATCGGCCTGGGTCGAATGCTGGGCTTTGAGTTCCCCGAGAACTTCAACTACCCCTACATCGCGCGATCGATCCAGGACTTCTGGCGGCGGTGGCACATCTCGCTGAGCACGTGGTTCCGCGACTACCTTTACATTCCGCTGGGCGGCAATCGCCGGTCGGGGGCGCGGACCTACGCTAACCTGGTAACGGTATTCTTCCTGTGCGGCCTGTGGCACGGCGCGGCGTGGCCGTTCGTGCTGTGGGGGTTGTCTCACGGGCTGTTCCTGGTAATTGAACGGGCGGGCCTGGGCAAGGTCCTTGCCCGCCACGGTGTGGTGGGCCACGCGTACGCGTTGGCGGTCATTCTGTGCGGCTGGGTGCTATTCCGCTGCGAAACGCTCAGCCAAGCGGGCGATTACTTCCAGGCCTTGGTGGGTCTGGGCGCCGGGTTCGGTGTGGGCCCGGAAGCGGCGGCCTATCTGACCAACGACTTGTGGTTCGCGCTGATTGCGGGCGTGATACTGGCCATGCCAACCGTGCCCGTGCTGGAGCAGTTGCACAGCCGCTCTTTGATGACTCGCCGCGGCCCGGGCGCCAGGCGAGAGCGGCTGGTTGTGGATGTCCTGCGAGGCGTGGGCGTGGGCGTGGTGTTGCTGGTTAGCGTGATGGCCGTCTCGTCGGACACTTACAATCCGTTCATCTACTACCGATTCTAGACATGCCAGATCCTCACCAGACATCTCGCGTCGAGAACACCTTGGTCACGGCCGTCTTCGTGGTGGTGATCGGTTTGCCGTTCGTGGCGACGGTTTGCGGCTGGGGCTCGGCCGAACCGGCCGATGAGCGCCGGCGGTTGGCCGCCCGGCCAACTTGGCGGTGGGACGCCGTCGCCATCAAGCAATACCCCGATCAGTTCCAACAATGGTTCGATGATCATTTCGCATTTCGGCCGTGGCTGGTCCGCCACCACAACTGGCTGAAGTACCGCGTGTGTCGGGTGTATCGATCCGAGAAGGTCGTTATCGGCCAGGACCGATGGCTGTTCTACGCCGAAGACGGCGTGCTGCGAGACTACCTGGGCGTCAAACGCCTCACCGACGAGCAACTGGATCAATGGGGTCGATCGCTGGTCGTCCGGCGCAACTGGCTGGCTGACCGGGATGTGGCGTACCTATTCGTGTTCGCACCGAACAAGGCGACGGTCTACGGCCAATACATGCCCGAGCACCTTCGCCAGGCCCGAAGCGCCACCACCCAGTTGGACCAACTGACGGCCCATCTGGCCGAGCACACGGACATGACCGACCTGCTCGACCTGCGCCCGGCCTTGCTGGCTGCGGCCAAGAATCATCAGGTCTACCTCCGCCGCGACACGCATTGGAACCCGCGCGGGGCGATGCTGGCCTACCAGCACATCGGCCGGCGATTGCAGACGTGGTTTGCCGATCTGGCGCCGCATGCCTTCGATGACTTCCGGCCCGTCGAGGCCGTGGACAACGACCCCGACCTGGTGCGCATGCTCGGCATGGGCGCCGAGACCGAAGCCACCGAAGGCTTCGAGCCGATCCAGCCCGACCGCGCCGCCAAGGGGGCGTTCTCCCTGCCTGATTCGGTCGAGTGGCCGGCCGGTTGGATGGCAGAGCCCTTCGCCTTGGAAACGCCCGGCCAAACCGGCACGCTGATCGTGTTCCACGATTCGTTCGTCGACACCCCGTACCTGTACCGGCTGGCCGAGCACTTCGGCCGCACCGTGTTCATCTGGACGTACCCGACCTTCCAACAGCTTGAGGCCATCGTGGCCCAGGAACAGCCGGACGTCGTCATCGAACAACGTGTGGAGCGATCCGTTCGCAAGCCGCCACAGGGAATGCCCGCCCACCCAAAGGTTGATTCGCACCCGTAGAACCCCCAGACTGATCGCCATGACATCGGCCCCGACCAACGCGACTTCGCGACTGCCCTTTTGCAGCCCCCTGCCGGACGACCACAAGGGCCGGCACCTGGTTCGTCGCTTGCGCATCGCGATCTACATTCTGATCGCGGCGGCCCTGGTTGCGCCAGTGCTCCAATACCACTTCAGCCTGGCCGGACGACTGGAGGAGAACCCCGCCGCCCACAAGGGCGCCATCGAACGCTGGCGCCGCGCAGTTGAGCCGTTCTGGTCCGGGGAAGATATCTACGCCACCGAGGGCCCACACCGCCTCCACCCGAACATGCCCTTCGTGGTCATTCTGCTGACGCCGTTGGCCAAGCTGCCCATGCTGACGATGAGCCTGGCGATCAATCTGGCCAAGGTCGCCGCCATCATCGCCTGCCTGCTGATGGTGGCCCGCCTGGCCGCCCACCATGGCCAACGCATCTGCGACTGGGTGTTGGCGCTGGGGTTCGCCTGGGCCTACCTGAGCATCCTGGCCGACATCCAGCACGGGAACACCAACATCTTCGTGCTGTTCCTGATCGTCCTGCACCTGTGGCTGTACCGACGAGGATGGGACATCCCGGCCGGGGCGGCGTTGGCGCTGGCGATTTGCCTGAAGATGACGCCGGCGCTATTCGTGCTGTACTGGCTATACCAGCGCAATTGGCGATTGGTGCTGGCCACCGCCGTCGGCGGGCTGATCTGTGTGGGGGCGATTCCGTTGTTCGCGTTGGGGGCCGACCGGTTCGCCGTCCTGACCGGCTCGTGGATGCAGAACCTGATCCTGGCCAACACGGTCGACGGCGCGTGGTATCCGATCCACATCAACCAATCCCTCTCGGGCGTGGTCAGCCGCCTGTTCCTGGACGGCGCCGGGGGCGACGCGTTCTACAACCCCGACGACTACGCCGTCTACGGCACGCAGCCGATGAGCGGGCACGTGACGCTGGTGGCGTTATCCCCGGCGACGGTCAAGTGGCTGCTCCGCCTGGGCCAGATCGTCATCGTGGGCGCCATTGGTTGGGGGATCGGCTGGCGCAAGCTCGACCGCACGGACGGCCGACGGCTGCTCCACTACGGACTGATCGCATTGGGCATGATGCTGCTGAACCAGCGGACGTGGAACCACCATGCGGCGGTGCTGCTGCTGGCGACGGTGGGCATCTGGCAAGCGATCGCGTTCGGCCTCTTACAGCGGACCAAACGCGCCTGCTGTCTGTGGCTGATGATCGGCGCCGGATTAATCACCTGGCTGACCGCCTCGGACCTATTCAAGGCCTACGCGAAACTGATCGGCGACGACGATGCCTTCGGCAAGTTCACGTTGGGGACCAAGGGGTTGACCCTCGGGGAGCTGTGGTCGGACCTGGCGGACGCGTATGGCCCTCAATTCTGGACGTTCGTGATCCTGCTGATCACGTCGGTGATTTTGGCGCGGGCGCTTCGGCAAGGGCCCAACCCCTACGCCCTGAGCCGTCAGAAGCTGTATCCCCCGTCATCGCCCTAGCTGGCTGCGGCATCGGCCTCGGCGGGACCGGTTTCCTCCGACGGCGCGGCCTGGCGTTCGTCCGCGGGCTTGGGATACGCGATCCGCGAATGGTAGACGGCGCACAGGCTCTTCACGAGGGATTCCTCAATGGTGTGCACCTCACGAAGCGTCAGGTCACACTCATCCAGCTGCCCATCCATCAGCCGACGGTTAACCATGGTGGCCACCTGCGTCTCAATCCGCCCGGGCGTGGGGTCGGCCATGGCTCGCACCGACGATTCCGACGCGTCGGCCAGCATGAGAATGCCCGCCTCCTTGGAATACGGCTTGGGGCCGGGGTAGCGGAACTGGCTCTCGGCGGGGGCCGGGTCGTCTCCGTTGCGGCGCTGCTCGGTGGCGGCGTGGTAGAAGTATTGAACCACCGTGGTGCCATGATGGGTCGCGATGAACTCGTGAAGCATGTTGGGCAGGCCGTACTCCCGGGCCATTTCCACGCCGTCTTTGACGTGACCGGCAATGACCAGCATGCTCATCTCCGGGCTGAGCCCGTCGTGCAGGTTGCCCGAGTCGGCGCGATTCTCGATGAAGTAGCGGGGCTTGTTGATCTTGCCGATGTCGTGGTAATAGGCCCCCACGCGCGCCAGCAGGCCTCGGGCGCCAATGGCTTCGGCGGCCGTCTCGCACATGGTGCCCAGTTGCAGCGAGTGGTTGTACGTGCCGGGCGCTTCCATGGCCAGTCGCTTCAGCAGGGGCTTGGACGCGTCGCACCATTCCAGCAAGGTCATACTGGTCACGATGCGGAAGACGCGTTCAATGACCGGCAGGATCGCCTGCATGACCAATCCCACTCCCAAAGCCATGCCGGCGGCCCAGAAGGCGTCGAACCGAACGAAGCCCAACGGGACGCCGCCGGCAATACCCAGGGCGAACGCCACCAGGAATACCAGGCCCGCCACCATGGCGGTCACTTCCAGGAGGCGACTCCGGGAGCGAATCTCGTGGAGCATCAGGGAACTGGCCGTCACGGCCGTAGCCAACATGACGAACGTCGCCATGCTGGCCCGCAATTGCAGCACGATCAAGATCGCCAGGAAGAAGCCCATAACCATGGCGAATCGTTGATCGTAAGCAATGATCAGGATGATCGTCACTGTTAGCAGCGGCAGGACCGTCGAGCACGGGTTCCAGTCAAGCCCGAACACCATCGTCTTGCTGGCGGCCAACATGGCCAGGAACAAGCCCACCATGGCCAAGGTGCGCCACCGATTGATGATGACGCGCGGCCGATACCGGTGAACGTAAATGCCCATCACCAAGGTCAGACCCATCAGCACGGCCGCCCGGCTCAGCCCGCGGAACACCAGTTGCCACCGCCGGTTCAAGCGCTGAGTCTGGGCGTATTGGGCGTTCTCGGCCACGAGGAGTTCATGCTCCTCGCGGGTCAGGCCTCGCCGATCCTCTTCCGGCTGGCTGAGCGTACGCGGCACGAGCAGCGCCCCTTCACCGTAGCGCCGCGGAGGGCGAGCGTCGACGGCGCCCAGAGCGGCGTCGACTTCGGCCTGGCTGGCCTCGACATCCTTCACGTAGAGCGGCTGGGCCGTTAGTTGAGCGGTCAGGAATCGCAACACATCCGGGCGAATGGCCCCATCGAGGTGATCGGTCACCTCAGCCAGACGTTTGGCCAAGAATTCGGCCTTGTCCAGCCCGATCAACTGCTCCACGGACCGAATTGGTTCGCGGCCTTCGATGTGCAGCTCAAACCCCCGCACGCCCTGGCGGTCCAACTCGGAGTTTCGGGCCAGCGGGCTGACAACAATCAGATCCATCAGGCCCAGACGCACATCCTCAATATCCTGCTCGTATTTGGCCCGTTGGTCCGGCGCCGTCAGGGCCTTCCACACCTCAGCGCGCTCGGGCGTAATCAGCCCCGCGATCAAGGCGTCTTCATCGGCCGCGGAAGCCTCGGTGGCTTCGGCCTGGCCCGGCGCCGCCAACAGAACATCCATCACCTCACCCAGCAATGCTTCGTTCAGCCGAAACACCGCCGGGGCCGAGCGTCTGGCGTTCTCGCGGTCCTGACGAACCATCTCCGACGGACGAAAATCAAAGGCCACACGGGCGTACACGTTGTCCGGCACGAATTGACCCACCCGATACGTCATCGGATCGAGCGGCCAGGCATCCAACAACAGCGCGCCAATGAAGAACACCCACGCCAATAGCAGCGGAACGACGCCCACCGACGTGCGGAACCGGACCCACCACCCCGGACCGGTGGCGGTCTGGATGTTCTTGCGCACTTCGAGGCGGCGCTGTCGGATTTTACGTTTGAACGGCCACATGGTTCGGCGGCGTTACGCGTCGTCGGCTGAATCGGCCATGTCAACATCGGACGAATCGGCCGTGCGATTGTACGCCTCGACGATGTTCTGCACCAGTCGATGGCGAACAATGTCAAGATTGTCCAGACGAACGAAGGACAGGTTCTTGATCCCCCGCAAGCGGTCCTTCGCGTCGATCAACCCGCTGGCCGTGCCACGCTCCAGGTCCACTTGGCTGTCGTCGCCGGTGACGATCATCTTCGACCCGTGCCCCATCCGCGTCAGGAACATCAACATCTGCGAGGCGGTGGTGTTCTGGGCTTCATCCAGGATGATCAGCGAATCGTTGAGTGTTCGCCCCCGCATAAAGGCCAATGGAATCACCTCGATCATGTCATTGACCATGAACCGTCGAATCTGCTCGTACTCCATCATGTCATGGAGTGCGTCAAAGAGCGGCCTCAGGTAGGGGTTGACCTTGGCCTGCATGTCGCCGGGCAGGAAACCGAGCTTCTCGCCGGCCTCAACGGCGGGGCGAACCAGGATCAGCCGCTTGGCCCGCTCGTGCTTGAGCAGGTGCACCGCGTAGGCGACGGCCAGATACGTCTTGCCCGTACCGGCCGGGCCCGTGCAGAAGACCAGGTCGTTGTTCTGCATGGCCTCCAGATAGCGTGTTTGGCCGGGCGTCTTAGCCCGGACGAGTTGGCCGCTGGCGTAGACATCCAGCACGTCTGAGGCGGTGGCGGCATCGGCCCCGGCGGCGCGGGAGACAGCCTCGGCGACCGTATCGGGGGTAATGGCCTCCTGGTGCCGAACTGCCCGCTGCAATCGCTCGAAGACCGCCGCGGCGCGAGAGACATTCTTGGCTGGTCCGGTCAGCTTGATCTGCCCGTCGCGGGCGAACACCTGCACGTCCAGCGCATCGCGCACCATTCGCAGGTTGCGGTCGGCCGGGCCGAACACCTGCGGCGCCTTGGAGACATCTTCCAACGTGATGCTCAGTTCCACGGTTCTGCCGCCTTAAAGGACTCGCCCCATGTGTCGTCGAAGCGTAGTGATTTGTATTATAGCACCCCCCGGGCGCTTCCGTCAGCCCACAAACAAACGGGGCGAGCGCCTCGCGCCCGCCCCGTCTTGGTCTGACAGAACGTCAATCAGATTCGCCGACGTCTATTGCTCGGACCGGGCAATGTACGTGTCGTACTTGTTGGCCGGCAGTTCGTTGTCGGTAATCGAGTCCTTGTTCTCGCCCTCGGCATCCTGAACGGTGTAGATGTCGTCGCCGTCCTTGCCGCAGGTCGACCCGTCTTGGGCCTTCTGGAAGCCCACCGTGCCGGATGCGACCAGGTAGGCCGTTCCCAGGACCTCGTGGTTGGAGGGCTTCTCCTGGTCGTCTTCGGAGCCCACCGGGCCGCCGGGGTTCTGATCGGCGAAGGTCACCACGCCGCCGTCCAGGCTGTCGGAAAAGGCCGCCGGGTTGACCGCGGGGTCTACGTCGTCGGTGGGGTCGTCATCTTCGGCCGCCCCATAGGGCCACTGCATGCCGTAGGAGACGTTGTCGGGATCGTTCCAGCCGTACTTCAACAGATCGACGTTTTCCCTCTTGGCGACGTCATTGCGGGTATCGGTGTCGTCGGCCGGGCAGCGGAAGCCGCTCTCAACGATCAGCCCCTTCATGATCAGCAGCCACCAGTTCTGAGCGGCATTTTCGCCCAGGGCGGCCCAGTCCGTCTCGGTCGGGGTCGCGTCGCTGTCGTCGGGGTCGTCGGACATGGTGACTTCGGTCATGTCGGCCTCGGCATTGGTGTACTCCCAACTGTCGTCGAAGACCGGATAGCTGCCGAAGCTCTCGTCGTACAGGACAATCGCCTTGCCAATGCCGTTGAGGTTGGCCATGCAGGCGGCCTTACGGGCCAGCCGGCGGGCGTGCTGCAGGTTCGGCAACAGCAACGTGACCAGAACGGCGATGATGGCGATAACCACTAACAGCTCAATCAGGGTAAAGCCTTTTCGTCGCATCGTGAACTCCTTCCTCGTTCGCCCAGATGGTCCATCTGCCTGGGCGCATGAATACGTTTACCAGGTCCGTCTGACATTTCGGGCCGCCCAGACAACACTTCGGACGGCTGATGAGGAAGGAAGGGGTGGCTGCTACCAACAGCGATTGAGATATAAGAGCGGAAAACGCACAAGCCGCCCGTCACCTTCACCATCTGTAGTAATAATACGGTTTGTCCGCTGGACGTGTCAACCGGGCCACAGGAATTGTGACCGGGAAATCACCCGGCGCAGCGGGGGGGGGCGATCCGCCGCTCTTGGCATTGACACGGCCAGGCCGTCCCCCTAGGCTGCCCTTCCGCCGGTGCGGCCGTTGACGGCCGAGGCGACAGGACGGGACATTCAAGGGACCGACAGCGATGGCTCAGATCGATACGATCCGACAGACCCTCCAGCAGCACGGCCAGGAACACCTGCTGGCGTTCTATGACGAACTGCCGGCCGCCCGCCAACAGACGCTGCTCGACCAAATCGCGACGATCGACTTCGACGCTCTGGACGGCTGGGTGGCCGCCTACGTTCGCAACAAGCCTGAGGTGCGCCCGACCGGTGAAATCCGTCCGGCCGAGGTCGTCCCGGCCAAGCCCGTCGACGCCGACGCCCTGGCCGCCGGCGAGCAATTGCTGGCCGAGGGCAAGGTGGCGGCCTTTACCGTCGCCGGAGGACAAGGAACGCGGCTGGGCTACGAAGGGCCCAAGGGATGCTTCGAGGCCACCCCCGTCGCCAAGAAGCCCCTCTTCCAGGTTTTCGCCGAGCAGATTCAGGCGGCCGGCCGACGCGCCGGCAAGGCCGTCCCCTGGTACATCATGACCTCGCCGGTCAACGACGTGGCCACCCGAGCGTTCTTCCGCCGACAGAACTTCTTCGGCCTGGCCGACCAGGACGTGTTCTTCCTGGTCCAGGGCACCATGCCGGCCTTCAGTTTCGACGGCAAGATTCTGCTGGCCGAGATGGGCCAGATCGCCCTCAGCCCGGACGGCCACGGCGGGTGCCTGCCCGCTCTCCGCAGCAGCGGGGCCTTGGACGACATGGCCCGGCGCGGGGTCGAACTGATCAGCTACTTCCAGGTGGATAACCCGCTGGTGCGAGTCCTCGATCCGGTGTTCCTGGGGCTTCACCACCTGCGCGGCGCGGAGATGAGCGCCAAGGCCCTGCCCAAGCGCGACCCCCTGGAGCGGCTGGGCAACTTCTGCGTGGTCGACGGCCAGGTCACCGTGATCGAGTACTCCGACATGCCCGAGGACCTGGCCCGCTCCTGCACGCTCGACGGGCGATTGGAGTTTAGCGCCGGCTCGATCGCCATTCACGTGCTGAGCCGGTCGTTCGTGGAACGCCTGACCGCCGGCGGCCAGTGCGAGTTGCCCCTCCACCGGGCCGAGAAGAAGGTCCCCTTTGTCGACGACCGCGGCAAAACCCACGTCCCCGACGAGCCCAACGCCGTCAAGCTGGAGCGATTCGTGTTCGACGCCCTGCCGCTGGCGGCCGAAACGGTGATTCTCGAAACCGACCGGACCGAGGAGTTCAGCCCCATCAAGAACGCCGCCGGTGAAGACAGCCTGGCCACCAGCCTCCACGACCAGATTCGCCGAACGGCCGGCTGGCTGGAAGAGGCCGGCGTGGCCATCCCCCGCGACGCCGACGGCCAGGTCGCCGCAGCGATCGAAATCTCGCCGCTGTTCGCCGATAGCGCCGCCGACCTGGCCGGCAAGGTCGACCCGGGCCTGGCGATCGCCGCCGGGCAGAGCATCTACCTGGCCGGCAGCGAAGCCGGCGCTTAGCCCTAACGCTGCTAACGGCGGCGCGGTAAGATACGTCCCGTGGCTAACAAGCGCATCATCATCCTGGGCCATATGGGCAAGCCCGGCATTCCCGAGCAGATCGAGGCCCTGCGCCCCTGGTTCGAGCAGCGTGCGGACGTGCTGGGCGTGCACCGAGCCGATGAGGCCACCGCCGCCGACGCCGCCCACGCCGACCTGTGCGTGGTCTTCGGCGGGGACGGTACGCTGTTACACGCGGCTCGGAACATCGCCGCCGCCGGCGTGCCCCTGCTCGGGGTGAACATGGGCAAGCTGGGCTTCCTCGCTGAGTTCACGGTCGAGGAAATGCAGCAACACTTCGAGAGAATCCTCTCCGGCGGTGTCCAGCCCACCGAGCGGATGATCCTCGAGGTCAGCGTGGATCGCTGCAGCGGCGACGCCTTCATCGCCACGGCCGTCAACGACGTGGCCATCCAAGCCGGGGCCCCCTACCGCATGATCGAACTCAACGTCGAGCAGAACGGCGACACCATCAGCCGCTACCTGGGCGACGGACTGGTGATCTCCACGCCGACCGGTTCGACCGCCTATAACCTGTCGGTCGGCGGGCCCATTCTCGAGCCCACGCTCGACGCCGTGGTCATCACCCCGGTAGCCCCGCACACGCTGGCCTTGCGGCCGATCGTGGTCCGCTCCGACGTGACCATTCGCATTACCGCCAATCGCGTCAATGCCGGCTCCGCCGTCATCATCGACGGCCAGGCCACCACCGGCCTGTGCGCCGGCGACACCGTCAGCGTCGGCCGATCCAAGACTCCCGCACGAATCATCCCCTGTCCCGAGCGGGGATACCTCCAAACGCTGACCAACAAGCTCCAGTGGGGCCAAAGCCCCCACCACGACGCCAACGGAAGCTAACGGCCGCCAGCGGCCCGGGGACGCGCATGCCGAGAGAATCCAAGGCCGACCTCAAGAAGCGAACGGCCAAGGTCATCGCCGCTCTCAAGAAGGCCTACCCCAACGCCGACTGCGCCTTGACGCACGCGACCCCCCTGCAGCTACTGGTCGCCACAATCCTCTCGGCCCAATGCACCGATGAGCGGGTCAACATCGTCACGAAGGACCTCTTCAAGACCTACAAGACGGTGGGCGACTTCGCCGAGGTCTCTCAGGCTGCGCTCGAAGCCGACATCAAGTCCACCGGTTTCTTCCGAAACAAGGCCAAGAACATTCGTAGATCGGCAGCCATGATCCTCAGCGACTTCGGCGGCCGCGTGCCCAAGACGATGGATGAGCTTCTGACGCTCCCGGGCGTGGCCCGCAAAACGGCCAACTGCGTGTTGGGCAACGCGTTCGGCCTGGCCGAGGGCGTGGTCGTCGACACCCACGTCAAACGCCTCTCCGGCCGATTGGCCTTCACGGCCGAAACCGACCCGGTCAAGATCGAACGCGACCTCATGGGCATCATCCCTCACAAGGAGTGGGTCTTGTTCTCCCACCTCCTCATCCACCACGGCCGAATCATTTGCGCCGCCCGAAAGCCCACCTGCCCCGACTGCCCCCTGAACGACCTATGCCCCTCAGCGGGCAAAGTCTGAGCATCGAAGGGCCTTCCTCTAGCCGACCGTCATGTTGTTTCGGTGGATGACCTCGTCGTAGGGCTTGTCGCCGAGAGCGGCGGGGATTTGGGTGGTCTTAAGGCCCTTGATCAGGTCGATCTGTTCGGCCGAGTAGTTGGTTAGGCCTCGGGCGATTGTTTGGCCGGCGGAATCCGCGACAGCCACGATATCGCCCTTGCCGAACTTGCCCTTCACGCCCGTGATGCCGGAGGGCAGCAGGCTCTTGCCGCCTTGGGACAGGGCCTTGGCGGCGCCGGCGTCGACCACAATCGTGCCGGCTGGGCGCGAGGCCTGGGCGATCCACCGGTCGCGGCGGGACATCTTCTTCGTGGCCGGCACGAACACGGTGCCGATGGGCGTTCCCGCCAGCAGCTTGGTCAGCACCTTCGGCGTTCGGGCGTTGGCGATCACGGCGGCCTCACCCGCTTGAGTCACCATCGACACGGCTGAGAGCTTGCTGGCCATACCGCCCGAGCCGTGCTTGCTGCGGGCGTCACTGGCGAGGCCGCGCGTTTGGTCGTCGAGCTTGGTCACCACGTCCACAATCTCGCCACCGTCGAGGAGGCCGTCCACACTGGTCAGCAGCACCAGCAGATCGGCGGCCAGCATGTTGGTCACGTGGGCGGCGATGATGTCGTTGTCGCCGTAGCGGATTTCATCGACCGCAACGGCGTCGTTCTCGTTGATGATAGCCAGCACGCCGATCTCAGATAGCCGCGTCAGCGTGTTTCGGATGTTGAGATAGCGTGTGCGGTCCTCGAAGTCCTCCCGCGTCAGCAGCACCTGAGCCACCTTTCGGGCCTTCTTGGCGAAGACATCGTGGAACGTCCGCATAAGCTGCCCTTGGCCGACCGCGGCGACGGCCTGGAGCATGGGCAGCGTTTTGGGACGGGCGGGTAGGTCCAGCTCGGCCAATCCGGCGCCAATAGCGCCGCTGGTGACCAGCGTAACGCCCACGCCGGTGTCCATGGCGGCGGCAATCTGTCCGGCCAGGGAGCGGACCACCTTGGCGTCCAGTCTGCCGGCCGAATCGCAGATGGCGCTGGTGCCGACCTTGACCACAACGTGCTTGGCGCGGCGGATAACGGTTTGTCGGACGTGCGTTCCGGGCATGGGTGGCCCCTATGTTTCGTCGGCGATCTTGTCGGTGGCGATATCGCCCGCCCGTTCGGCAGGCACACGGCCCAGGATATCGCAGATCATCGCCACGTTGCGGCGCGTGGCGCCCTGCTGGCTTCGGACGTAGTCTTGGGCGGCCTTGCCCGCGGCTTCGGCGGCAGCCGAATCACCCAGCCACGCATCCAATTGCGCTGCCAGTTCGGCGATGTCGGCCACGCGAGCGCAGCCGTGGGCGCCCAGGTCGTCGGCCTGGGGGAAGTTGAAGGTATGCGGCCCGAACGCCGTGGCCTTGCCGAGCGCGGCGGCCTCGATCATGTCCGAGCCGCCCATCTCCACCAGCGATCGCCCCACAAACACGGCCGACGCCAGCGCGTAGAACTTCCGTAGTTCGCCCATGGTGTCGCCGAGGATAACCGCCTGCGGATCGGGCGAACCGGCCCCGTCGTCCGGTCGGTCGCTCCGGCGGATGACCCTCACGCCGGCCGCGGCGATCAGCCGAGCGACGTCATCGAACCGTTCGGGCTTTCGCGGCACGATGGCCAACCGCGCGGTCGGGTGCTTGTCCTTGAGGGCGGGCCAGATGTCCAGCAGAAGCTGTTCCTCGCCGGGCCCTGTCCCCCCGGCAACGATGAGCTTCTCAAAGTCACGGATCCCGAGCGCATCGGCCAGTTCGTCTTGCCCGGCCAGGCGATCGGCGACTTCGGCGGTGTCGAACTTCATCATGCCGGTCACGTGGGCGCCGTCGGCCGGTACGCCGAGCTCGGCAAACCGTTCGGCGTAGAGCTCCGTTTGGGCCCCTACCGCTCGCAGACGGCTGAACAGCAGCGGCTTGACCAGCCAACGGAACCTGCGGTAGCGCGGGTAGCCTTTGTTGCTACCAACACGGCCGTTCACGACCACCACCGGAATGCCTCGCCGCTTGCACGCGCCCAGGAAGTTGGGCCAAATGTCGCCCTCCATCAGCACCACCAAGTCGGGCTGTACGCGTTTGATGGACCGGCGGACGGTCAGCGAGAAGTCCATGGGCCATTGAAAGACCCAGTGATCGGGCTCGAACAGCTTGCGGGCCTGGTCCATGCCGGTGTCGGTGGTGGAGGTGATTACTACCTGGTAATCGGGCAGTTGGCTGTGCAGCTCTGCCACCAGCATACGGGCGGCGTTGATCTCGCCGAGGCTCACCCCGTGAATCCAGATGATGGGCTGGCGCCCGTGGCGAACGGGCGAGGCACCGAAGAGGCGCTCGGCGGCCCCGGAGGTGTATCGCCCGTGACGGATCATGCGGCTGATCCACATGGGCGACGCCGCCAGCAGCGCCAGCAAATACCCGATGTCAAGGAGTGGACCCATTGGCGGTAGAGTATCGGTTCGGCCGTCGGGAGTGTCAACGAACGCTACTTGAACCCCTCGACGCCGCGGACGGTGTACTTCTCGACCGCTTGGGTTAAGTCCACGCCATTGATGTTCGCCAGCGTGCACAGCCACGCCAGCACGTCGGCAAACTCTTCTTCCATGTGCTTCTCGTCGTCGCCGGCCAGGGCCGAGGCTAACTCCCCCACCTCTTCGACGAACCACAGGAACGTTCCCGGCGTCCCGCGCTCCTCGTCGCGATTGAAGTACTGCTTACGGATGAAGTCCTGAAATTCGGCAATGGTCATCAGCGGGTCTACCTTTCTTCGAGTGTTTCCAGCGCCGCTTCGATGCGCTTCAGTACGGCCTCGCCCGGGCCGTCGGCATCTAATGCCACGCTCTCGGCGGCTTCGTCGCGCGCCTGGCGCATCTGCTCGGCGTCTTTAGCGGCGCGGGCGGCCACAAATCGCACCATCGCCAGTTTGGCCCAGGCGGCCGCCGAGCTCCGCTCGAGCAGCGTCAGGCAACGCGCGGCGGCCACGGCCTCGTCGTATCGGCCAGCGTTGCGATGGATGGCGGCCATGGCTTCGTAGGTGCTGGGGTCGTAGGGGTCGACGTGCAACGCCTGCCGGTAATACGTCAGGGCCGTCTCATCTTCTCCGGCGGCGCGGTAGGTGTCGGCCAATTGTCGCGCGAAGACCGCCTCGGTCATGGTCCGCCGGTGCAATTCGATCAGGTTGGGCAGGGCCTGGTCGGCCTGGCCCGTTTGGGTGTAGATGCGGAGCAACTGGGTGTAGCTGTACGGGTCCAGCGGGCGGCGGCGCTTGAGTTGCTCCAGGGCGGCCGTCGCCTGGGCGTATTGCTGCATGCCCAGATACCCGTCGGCCAGCACGCGGGCAGCCACGGGTGAATCGGGCTCGACGGCCTCCAGCCGCTGGGCATAGCCGACCGCCAGACCATAGTTGCCATCGGCCACTTCGATCAGCCCCAGCAGCGCCAGCGCCTTGGGGTGATTGTCCTGAAGTTCAAGCGCCCGTTCGGCGGCGGCGCGCGCCGACTTGGTCTTGCGGGCGGCCATTAGCGCCCGGGCCAGGTCGGCCTGGGCGTCGGCGTTGTCGGGATGGTCCTTGGCGGCCTTCGCGGAGGCCTTCAGGTCCGGCACGGGCGACAGATCGAACCCCCAGCCGCCGATGGTGGCTTTGGCCCAAGCGACAAAGTCGATGTCAAACTGATCTTCGGTCACACCGAGGACGTCGTTGAAAACCTGCGCCTGGGTGCGGCCGCCGGCGAAGGCGTCCAGCATTTGCAGAATCGCGTCATAGCCCTTGGTTTCAATGATGTACTCCATCGCCAGTTCGCTCTGGGCGTAGGCGAGCGTGCGATCGCCCCGCCGTTGCGGGCGAATGAAACCCCAGTCGAGCTGGCGGACCGGCAAGAAGCGATCCTCGCGAACGGCCTGGACCAGCTTGGCCACCGATTCGAAGTTCCGTCGGTCCGGCTGTTGCCAGACGGCGCAGGCCTCGGTGAACCAGTGCGGAATGCGGTTGTGCGTCTTGGACAGCGTGACCGCGTGGGTCAGTTCGTGTCGCAACACGGCCGCCCAATTGAAGCGGCCGAAACGGCTGCGCTGGGCGTTGGGAGCGGCCATCACCACCACCGGCCCGGTGCAAGCCCCCACCGTGCCGATCCACCCACGTCCGGTGATGCGGATTGAAAACTGCTGATGGGTGGGGAAGAACTGGATCTTGGTCTTGCCGCCCGGGGCGTGGGCGAAGTCCTTGGAAATCTCCGCGTAGATGCGCTCGGCTTCGTCGGCGACGGGCTGGAGGAGCACGGCGTCATGCTCCCCATCGACCTGGATGATGAAATGTTCGGTCTCAAGCGCTTCGAAGGATTCCATCTTCTCCAGGAGGTTGAGGTAGTTGACGACGTCGGCCCGGAAATCGTCGACGGCGTGGGCCTGGGTAAGGACGTCTTGGGCGTCCGATTCGCGCCCGGCCTGCATGTAGAGCAGGCCCAGCCCGGTCAGCGGTTCAGCCGCTTTGGGAGCCAGATCGATCGCCTGCCGGTAGTACTGCTCGGCCAAGTCGAACTGACGGGCCGCGGACAGCCACTCGGCGATGGTGGCCGGGAGGAGCCACCCCCCCGGACTGACCGCCTTGAATCGCTCGATGAAATCGTCGGCCCGATCCCGCCGCCCCAGCCGGACGCAGGCAGCCGCGGCAAGAGATAAGGCGCGGGGGTCGTTGGGATTGACGGCCAGCGCTTGCGTGAAGGCCTTCAGGGCCGACTCGAGCCGACGCCATTGGAGATAACATCGGCCTCGCGTGATCAGCGCGGGCGCGTGCTTGGGATTGACGGCCAGGGCCTTGCCGACGAACTTGAGGCACGCTTCGAACTCCCACTCCTCCAAGGCTGCCTCGGCCAAGCCGACCAGCGCGTCGGGGAGCTTGGGATTGATCTGCAGCGCCGCCTCGAACTCCCGCCTGGCGGTCTTGAACCGGTGTTTGCTGAGAGCAAATTGCCCGGCGGCGATGTGGGCGGGCCAGTAGTTGGGGTCAATGTCCTGGTAGGCCTTCTGGAAGTAGTTGTTGAAGATGTTGTTGGCCTGGTCGGATGCCTGCTGACCGCTCAGAGCGGCGTGGCGGTCCAGAATCTGCCCGATCGCAACGAGTTGGGCAGCGCTTGGACTGGTCGACTCCGCCAGGATCGCTTCGACCGTCCCATAGACGGCGAGCGCCTCGTCGGTTCGGCCGAGCGTCTCCAATAATTGTCCTTGATCCAACACCGCCGAGGCCCACGTTGGGCTCAGCTCGGCCGCTCGGGTGGCGTGTGAAAGGGCCCGTTCGTATTGGCCTGTCACTTCCAACGCCCGGGCCATCGCCAATTGCCAGGCGGCCTGGTCGGCCCCGGCATCTTGCGCGGCCCGGAGGGCTTTGATGGCCGCGGCGTACTGGCCGACATGCCGGAGCTTGGCGGCGCGCGCCGCCGCCTGCTCGCGACCGGGCTGGGTGGTCGGCTCCTCGGCCCGGGCCGGGCACGCTGCCAGTAGACAGCCCAAAATCGTCAGTATGGCCACGCCCCGTCGGTTCACACGCCACCTCGTTAGTCGCTGCTGTCGCCGGCCGATTATACGCCGCCGGCGGGCCGGCCTAAACCCTCCCCCCGTCCGCGCAGAACAAAGCCACCGCCGACGCTCGGCGGTGGCTCGGTACGTCTGGGGCGCCGCTACTCTTCTTCGATAGCGGTGACCGGGCAGCTGTCAACGCAAGCGCCGCAGTCAATGCACGTATCGGCGTCGATGACGAACATCGGATCACCTTCGTTGATGGCCTCGGCCGGACAGGAATCCTTGCAGGCGCCGCACATCGTGCACTTGTCTGAAATCTTGTAAGGCATGTATCACTCCTCGCAACAAGAACCGTGGCCCAGCCACGCCGGCCGGGCCCTGTGGAACACGTAAGATCGGCATTGTACGAAGACAGACTCCAGTTGTTCAAGGGGGTTTCGCTTCCCGGGCGGCGGCGGGGACGGGTCTGGGAGCTTCTCTTGGCGGCCCGGCCCGTGGTAGACTCACCGGCCATGACACCCAACGACCCGCTCGCCCGCTATCAACGCCAACTTCGCTGCGCCCATCTGGGCGAAGACGGGCAGCGCGCCGTGATGACGTCCAAGGTGTTGGTGGTCGGCGTAGGCGGCCTGGGCAGTTGGACCGCTGAGATTCTGGCCCGCAGCGGCGTGGGGATGCTGCGCCTGGTTGATTTCGACCGCATTGAAGTCGAGAACATCCATCGCCAGGCCTTCTACACCGAGGCCGACGAAGGGCGACTGAAGGTTGAGGCCGCCGCCGAGCGATTGGCCGCGATCAACAGCACGATCCGTGTTGAAACCGTCGCCGAGCGCGTATCGGCGAGGAATATCGCGGCGCTGGCCGGCGGCGTGGACCTGATCATCGACGGCACGGACAATTTCGCCACGCGGTTCGTGCTGAACGATTACGCCGTGCAGCAATCCGTGCCGTGGGTCTTCACGGGGGCTCTGGCTTCCGAAGCGCAGACCATGACGATTGTGCCCGGCCGCACCCCCTGCCTGCGGTGCATCTACGATGGCCCGCCGGCCGCCGGCGCCGAACCATCCAACGCCGAGTTCGGCGTCTTGCCGTCTCTGGTGATGACGATGTGTGGGCTGCAGGCGACCGAGGCGATGAAGATCCTGGCCGGGAGACTCGACGATATCAGCCCGTACCTGCTGAAGGTCGACCTGTGGACCAACACCATTCACCGGGTCGACATTTCCGCCACACCCGCCGGCGGCGACTGCCCCTGCTGCGGGCGCCGGCAATTTGATTACCTATAATGGGTTCGCTGCGGGGCCCGGTGTTGATTCTGGTTCCGGCCCCCGCATAATGACACACTCAGGCTGTTGGGGCCTTTGGCGTAACTTGAAAGGACGACCTCCATGGCTCGCATTTTCGATGACATCACGCAGACCGTCGGCAACACCCCGCTGGTCCGGGTCCGCAAGCTGTTCGATTCTCCGGCGACGGTGCTGGCCAAGCTGGAGAGCTTCAACCCCATGGCGTCGGTGAAGGATCGCATCGGCTTATCGATGATCCAGGCGGCCGAGAAGGACGGGCTGATCAAAGAAGGCGCCGTCATCGTCGAGCCGACCAGCGGCAACACCGGCATCGGCCTGGCGTGGGTCTGTGCGGTGCGGGGCTATCACTGCATCCTGACCATGCCCGACTCGATGAGCATCGAACGCCGCAAGGTGCTGTGGGCGATGGGGGCCGAGCTGGTGCTCACCCCGGCCGCCGAAAGCATGACCGGGGCCATCACGCGGGCCGAGCAGATCCTGGCCGAAACACCCGGGGCCTTCATGCCGCAACAATTCAAGAACCCGGCCAACCCGGCCGTTCACCGGGAAACCACGGCCGAGGAGATCTGGGCCGACACCGACGGCGAGGTCGACATCGTTATCGCCGGCGTGGGTACCGGCGGCACGGTCACCGGCATCGGCCAAGCGCTCAAGGAGCGCAGGCCCGGCCTCCAGATCGTGGCCGTCGAGCCGGTGCAGAGCCCGATCCTGTCTCAGAAGCGTCAGGGCGAGCCCCTCCAGCCCGGCCCGCACAAGATTCAGGGCATCGGCGCCGGGTTCGTCCCGGAGGTGCTGGACTTAGACATGGTTGATGAGGTCTTGCTGGTCGACCAGGACGAGGCCATGGACTACGCCCGCCGGGCCGCCCGGGAAGAGGGGCTGTTCGTGGGTATTTCCTCCGGGGCCGCTCTGCGAGCCGCCGAGATTGTCGGCACTCGCCCGGAAAATAAGGGCAAGACCATCGTGACGATTCTCCCGAGCTTCGGCGAACGGTACCTCTCGAGCCCGCTGTTTGCGGACCTGGAGGATAACTAGGTGGCAAGCTGGCACGCCGACGGCCGACGCTTTGTCGACCTCCACGCCCATTCAACGACGTCCGACGGATCGCTGGGTCCGGCGGAACTGATCGCTCAGGCCGATAGCGCCGGGCTCGCGGCGATTGCCCTGACCGACCATGACACCGTGGACGGCATTGCCGAGGCCCGCCAGGCGGCCGCAGCCTGCCCGGACCTTCGGTTTGCGTCCGGTATTGAGATCTCGGCCGAGCCGCCGCAGGGGACGCTTCACATCGTGGGGATCGGGATCGACGAGGCCGCCGACTCCCTAACCGCGATGATGGAAACGCTCCAGCGGGGGCGCCGCGAGCGGAATCCGCGCATCGTGGCCAACCTCAACGAATTGGGGATGGCCTTGACGATGGAAGACGTCTCGGCCGTCGCCAGCGAGTCCGGCGGCGGGGACGACATCATCAGCCGCGTCCATATCGCCGAAGCGCTCCTCCGAGCCGGTCACGTCCGCGACCGGCAGGAAGCGTTCGATAAGTACCTGGCGACGGGCCAGGCGGCCTACGTGGGCCGCACGCGTTTGAGCCCCGCCGACAGTATCGCGGCCATTCACGGCGCCGGGGGCATTGCCATCCTGGCCCACCCCCCCCAACTACGCTACGAGAACGACGGCCAGTTGGAGCACATCCTCCGGAACCTGCTGGATGCGGGGCTGGACGGCATTGAAGTTTACTGCTCCGACGCCACGGATCACCAAACCCGACACTACTTCGATCTGGCCAAGCAGTTCGAGCTGCTCACCACGGGCGGCTCGGACTTCCACGGCGCGGTCAAGCCGGACGTCTCCCTAGGCCACCCCCGGACCCCGGCCGATCTGATCAGCGACGAGTTGGCCGAACGCATCTTCAGCTAGCTGCTGACAACGAAAACGGGACACGAGCCTTTCGGCCCGTGTCCCGTTTGTTTGCGCTGATGATCTTGCCGACTAGACGCGCCGGACCACGCCGACAACGACGCCTTGGATGGCGATCTGTTCGGGGTAAATGGGGTCGTACTTCTCGTTGGCCGGCTGGAGGCGGATGCGTTTGCCGTCCTTGTAGAACTTCTTCAGGGTGGCCTCGCCGTCGTCGATCAGGGCGACCACGGTCTCGCCATTTCGGGCGGTGGCTGTCTTTCGGCAGATGACGTAATCGCCGTCGCGGATTTGCTCGTCGATCATGCTATCGCCGGTGACTTCCAGGGCGAAGGTATCTCCGGTCGACGGGAACATGCCGTCCATGTCCAGCGTTTGACGGTC
Source organism: uncultured Planctomycetaceae bacterium (assembly GCA_964428895.1). Taxonomy (GTDB): domain Bacteria; phylum Planctomycetota; class Phycisphaerae; order SM23-33; family SM23-33; genus HyVt-337. The sequence goes on along the minus strand of CAYRZU010000030.1, from coordinate 7,648 downwards.
CTCGATGGCTTCGATGGGCGCCCCGGCGGCGATCCGGCCGACCAGGGGCAGTTCGTCCGAATGGTCCTCGGGGAACTCGAAACTCTTAGACACCTGTAAAGAGCGAGCCTTGTGCTTGGCTCCCCTGCTCAGCAGCCCTTTTCCTTCTAGGACGCCGACGTGCTCGAACACGGTGACCTTTGTCAGCCCGAGCTGATCCCCAATCTCCTGCATGGTCGGGGAATAGCCATGATGTCGTCGGTAATTCCGAATCAGCCTCAAGATCTCCATCTGCCTGGGCGTGAGGTTCGGCTCTTTCGATCTGGCGTGCATAGTGTGTCTCCTTGCCTTCAACGGCGAGCATGAAGCCCGTGTCGCTATCGATCCGTCCGCCGGCCGGGGTCGTCACGGCCACGTCCTTGGCCGACATCGTTCGCTCGCGGACGACCTCGGTGGTCGGGGCGTCGGCGGCGGCGATATCCTCGGCCAGTCGCCGAATAGCCCGGTCGCGCCGTTCGGGCGTCAGCGGCGTCGAGCCGTGCGCTTCGGCCGACCCTTCCAACAGCCGCACCAAGTATCGTGCGGCCGAGGCCACCGGATGCTCGATCTTGGCCGTGACATCCACATCCTTGGCCTGCCACTGAATCCCGTCCGGCCCGAGGCTTACCACGGGCGCTTCCAGCCCGTCCTGGGCTGCCTGTTGCTGCAACTGCTTTCCGTCGGCCTGGGCCGGCTGGGCGGGCCTGAGGGGGCTGGCCGAGGGGGGCCAAGGCCGAACGAACTCGCCGCCGGGGCCAAACTGGCAAATGGGTTGATCAGACATCGTTCCTACTCCTGACTGCGCCGGCCGCCGGTTGCTCGGGTGCGGCCGGGCGAAAGATCCGTCTCTAGCCGTCGCACGCACCCAAATCCGGCAGCGGCGCCAACCCATCGTCAGCGTCCCAACTGCCAGGCTTTTTGGTATCTGTTTGGTGCATGCTACGCTAACATCGACCGAACGTCAAATACTCCGTGAGCTTTTCTTGAACTCTTTTCACCCGCGCAGGAATGAAGCCGAGCCGGTCAGGCCCGACGCTCACGAAACTGTCCCGACCCCAATATCTGGGGTCCGCACGCCAAGGGAACCCCAATCTCTTGGCGGTATCTTATCGTCCAGGCCGTTGGTGGGGCTTGACCGAATCTGACCCCCGGCGCGGATTTTGGGATGGGCCCGTCTGCCCCCTTTTCCATCTGCCAGTCGGCGCAAGCGTTAGGGGCACGGCCATTTTTCATGCCGTGCCCCTAACTGTTGCCGTCTGCCCTTCCGTCACGCGGATCGCGCTGGTTCGCAAGGAGTCTACGAACCGAAATCTTCTTCTCCACTGCTATCAAACCCGGGCTGGTTTCGCTGCCCACGCCGCCGATGGATTTCGAGCATCTGGCGCAGGTAGCGGTTTTCTCGTCGGGTGGCCTCGAGGTCGAATAGGAGGTACTTCAACTTCAACCGGATCTGCGACACGCAATCAGGAATGGTCTCCTGGGGGGCGGTGTCGCTGAGGCCCGGGGTGCGGTCAGCGGGGCCGCTGACTCGCCGATCAACCAATTCTGCATTCAATTCCTGAAGATCCTTGCGGATCGCCGCCTCATTCATGGCAGCCCTCCTCGCCGTGTAAACGTATAACGGTGAGTTTTTCCTCACTTGTAAGACCCAAGTATACCACACAACCCGAATTCTGTGAAGGTCGATTCCAGGTTGACGCGGCAATCGGAGCGCGATTTCCACGGAAACGAGCGATAATCGGCCCTATCGCACATCAGTTGTATTGACCCCGCCTCGGCCCGGCGGTAGGCTTCCGGAAATGGCTATCCCTGTGGGGCCGTGGTCCTATGAGTAAGGATTCATCCACATCGACGTTGGTCTTGGCGTCGTCGTCTCCGAGACGACAGGCGTTGCTCGAACAGGCGGGTATCGATTTCCAGGTCGCCCCCCCCCAGGTGCGCGAGCCTGTGCCCACCGGAGTTGTGGACCATCCGCGTGAACTGGCCGAGGCCCTGGGCTACTTCAAAGCCCGGGCGGTCGCCGACGCCGCCAAGGACCGGTCGGCCCCGGTCCTGGCCGCCGATACGATCGTGATTCTCGACGGGCGGGTGCTGGGCAAGGCCGCCGACCCCTCCGAGGCCCGCCAGATGCTGCACGAGCTATCCCGGTCACCTCACCAGGTGGTCACCGGCGTATGCCTGATCCAGGGCGACCGCCGGCTGATGGCCAGCGACGTCACCACCGTTCACATGCGGCCGATGACGGATGACGAAATCGACGCCTACGTCGAGTCTGGCGAGTGGATCGGCAAGGCCGGCGCCTACGCCATCCAAGAGACGGCCGACCGATACGTGGTCCGGATCGAAGGCAGTTTCACCAACGTGGTGGGGCTGCCCATCGAGTTGGTCCGGCGCATGCTGACGAGGATGGCCTGTGACGCCTAGCCGGCCGGCGCTGTGGGGAGTGCTGCTGGGCGTGCTGGCGGCCGGCGCGATCCTGGCCGGCTGCAGACGCGAGTCGCCCCCACCGACGGTGACCATCGGCGGACACACGTGGCGCGTTGAGATCGCCAAGACCGAAGCCAAGCAGCGCCTGGGGTTGTCCGGGCGGACGCACCTGGCCGACGACGAGGGCATGCTGTTCGTCTACGACGGGCCCGCCGAACGCCGGTTCTGGATGCAGCACGTGCCGATCCCGCTGGACATCGCCTTTATCTCCGCCGATCTGCGGATCATCCGCATCCACACCATGGCGGTCGAAACGGACCTGACCGGGCGCACGCATTACCCCAGCCTTGGTGACGCCCAATACGCGCTGGAGATCGCCGGAGGAAGCTTCGCCCGCCTTGGCGTCCGCGAAGGCGACCGCGTCATGTTCTCCGCCGGCATCGCCCGCTAGCGGCACGGCCCCTCTGATCGACCGCTAAGGCCTCTCAATTCATTTGGTTACTTCCTTCAGACGCCCCGGTCAGATGACGATTTTCTTTGGGTGCGACAACCACCTCCGTCTGCGCCGTTACGGGAGAACCCGCGTAAGTGCCAGTAGAAACGACATTCTCCGATCCGGTCCTGCACGCCCTGCCTGCCGGCGGGCCGTTGCTGTGGGTCGGTGATGGGCCGATCCCGAACAACGTCCTGGCCGCAGCGGGCGATCATTGGCAAATCGCCCACCGCACCTGGGCCGAGTGGCCCCCCGCGGAATTGGCCCAAGCGCCGCTGGTGGTGGCCTCGCCCAGCGCCGACTGCGCCGACTGGCGTATGATGGCCGACGTACTGGATGACCTGGAACGTCAGGCGTCCGTGGCGGTGTTCCTGCTGGCCGACGAGCACCAGGGCGTCCGGCAGATGCTCGCCAGCCGTCGCGGGCCCTTCCTGGCCGTCAGCGATGCTATCGACGGGCGCGATCTGACCGTCAAACTGGCCGCGGCGACCCAGTTTCAGCCCAGCCTGGAACGGCTGCACGATGAGTTGGCCGTCAGCCGTCGCGACGCCTCCGACGCCCTGATGGGCCGGGAACTCAACGAGCAGCTCCAACTGGCGGCCCGGCTGCAGCGAGATTTCCTACCCCGCCGCATGCCGGAAGTGGGCCCGGCCCGGTTCGGCGTGCTGTTCCGCCCGGCCAGTTGGGTCAGCGGCGACATCTACGACATATTCCGCCTGGATGAGACCCACGTAGGGTTCTATGTGGTCGACGCCATCGGCCACGGCATGCCCGCAGCCTTGCTGACCATGTTCATCAAGAAGGCCCTACAGACCAAGCGGATCCTCGGCAACACCTACCATATCTTGCCGCCTCACGAGGCCCTGGCGGAACTGAACGCCGACATCTGCCATCAGGACCTGTCCAGCTGTCAGTTCTGCACGGCCGTCTATTGCGTGTTGGACGTGGCCTCGCTGGAACTGACGTACGCCCGGGCCGGTCACCCTCGGCCGATCCTGGCCCACGCCGATGGTCGATTCGAGCAGCTCGTGGCCGACGGGCCGTTGCTGGGCGTCTTCGAGGAGGCGCAGTACCACAGCCACACCACCACCTTGGCCCATGGCGACCGGATCATTCTTTACACCGACGGCGCCGACCAAGCCTTCGCTCCGCTGCCCACCCATGACGGGCCCCGGAACTTCCCCGACGTGGTCCGGCCCTGGTCCTCGGCCCCCCGGGACTATCTGCTGATGGAATTGGCCGGCATCCTGGACGTCAACATCGGCCACGCCGATCCCGAAGACGACGTCACCGTCCTGGTCATGGACGTCTAGATCGTCCGTCGTCGTCTCCCCGCCCGCCAAGAAGCTTGACAATCCACCGGTGGTGGGCGAGAGTCCTTCCTCACAGCAGTCCTCCGTAGCCAAAGACGCACCATGCAAGCAAAATCGATACCTCTGGGCCGCATGATCCTGGCCGCCGTGCTGGCATGGCTTGTGCCCGGCGCCGGCCACGCCTTCTTGGGTCGAACCAAGCGCGGCCTGATTATCTTCGTAACGATCGGCGTAACGTTCTGGGCCGGCGTGGCGATGGGCGGCGTGATGACGTCGGACGCTCGATACGAACCGTGGTGGTTTTCGGCGGAATCGCTGACCGGCATTCACGGGCTGGTCGGCTGGGCCCGCCAGGCGAAGGTCTACCGTCAGGTCGATGCCGAGATCGGTTCCCCGCCATCGACCGACGCGCCCGGCGGCCGCCCGGACCGTTACCGAATGCAGGTGGACCTGTTCCTGGCCAGGCGCAAGATCGATCTGGTCTATCCGGTCGCCATTGCGGCGCTGGCCTTCGCGGGCGTGGCCGGACTGCTCAACCTCCTGTGCATCTTTGACGCGGCCGCCCTGGCCCTGCTGGGCGTTCACGGCGAACCGCCCAACCAGCCCACAGCCGACCGGGCCCAGGGGGATCCAACGTGATGAGCGTTCTAGCCTGGATACCGTTCTACCACCCGATGGACATTCCGCCGGCGTTGATCCTGTGGCTGGCGATCCCCCTGTGCTTCGCGGTGGCGGTGATCCACCGGACCTTGCGGGTCAGCGACCTGGCCCAGTTGCCGCGTCGCGTGGCAATCCTAACCGCCGAGATCATCCTTGGCTTGGGGGTGTTGGCGCTGGCGGCATGGCTGGTGCTGGGGTGGCTGGTCTAGCGGCCCGTCGCATCTGTTGCCTGGGGGACAACTTGTAAACTCCGCCGCACGGAATCCGGCCAACGACCTACGGGGGGCCTAGAATTGTATGGGAGGGCCCAGTTAGTGAGGTGAACCCATGAGGCTCGGCACCATTGTCTTGGATATCGAGACGCAGCGGGATTTCTTCGACCCCAAGGGCGCCTGCTATCGGCCGGAATCGCTGGCGGTCGCTCGCCAGGTCCACCGTCTGTTCGGCTGGGCCCGGGCCTATCGCGTGCCCGTCCTCAGCACGGTCTTGCGTCTCTCTCACGGTGAACTGGGACCCATGGGCGTCCATCCGCACTGCATCACCGGCACCCGTGGTGAACAGAAGCTGCCCACCACGGTTCTGCGCGACCGCATCAACTTCGGCTTGCGAAACGTCACCGACCTGCCGGCGGACGTTCTGGACGACCACCAGCAACTGATCTTCGAGAAGCGGCACACCAACATCTTCCAACACGCCCGCATTGAACGGTTGCTGACGGAATTGACCAACGTGACCTTCATCGTTTGTGGCGCCGGCGTGGGTCAGGGCATTGTCGAAGCGGTGGTGGGCTTGCGGGGCCGCCGCTTCTCCGTGGTGGTCGCCAAAGACGCCGTGCTGGACCTGGACGCGCCCAATCAGTACCTGCCCCACGAACGGATGAAGGCCAAGGGCGCCGTCTATCTGCCCACGTCCGATATCATCCTTCCTGAGCCCAAGGCCGCGCCGGCAGCGGCCCGCCCCGCCCACGGCAAGAGGATATCAGTCACGGGGCGGCGTAACCGCTAGGGGGTGGGGGATGGCTCGGCCGGGGGTTTTTCTGGGGCCGCCCGGCCAACGAGCTTGCCGTCCGCGAAGACTTATGCTACCTCTGGCCCATGAGCGAGTCGTCGCCAACCGACCCGTGGACCGTCCTGAAGCTGCTGGATTGGACGCGGGAGCATTTTGAGAAGAAGCAGGTTCCCTCCGCGCGTCTCATCGCCGAGATGCTGCTGTCCCACGTGCTGGGCTGTCAGCGGATTGAGCTCTACGCCCGCCACGACCATCAGCCGGACGCCCAGCAACTGGCCGCCTACCGACAACTGGTCCGCCGCGCTGCCGACCACGAACCGGTCGCCTATCTGGTCGGGCAGAAGGAGTTCTACTCGCTCAGCTTCCAGGTCACCCCGGCGGTCCTGATTCCGCGCCCCGAAACGGAGCAATTGGTCGACCTGGCCCTGGGGCGCCTGTCCCCGCTGGACAGGCCCGCCACGCTGTGGGATGTCGGCACGGGCAGCGGCTGCGTAGCCATTGCCGCGGCCAAGAATCTCGACAGCCTGACCGTCCTGGCCACCGACGTCAGCGACGACGCCGTCGCCGTCGCCGCCGCCAATGCCGAGCGGCTCGGCGTGGCCGACCGCGTGCGATGCCGCGTGGCCGACCTGCTTCAACGACCCGCCGACTGCGACGATCTGACGAGCTTCGACGCGGTGGTCGCCAACCTGCCCTACATCGCCAACGGCGAGGGCGTAGCCGAATCCGTCAAGCACGAGCCGGGCCTGGCCCTGCGGGGAGGAGCGGACGGACTGGACCTGCTGCGCCCGCTGGTGGCCGGGGCGCCGGACTTGCTGAGCATCGGCGGCGTGCTGATCATGGAGTTTGGTTTTACCCAAGGCGACGACGTGCGCGACCTGATCGCCGACACCGACCGTTTCGACGAACCGGAGATCATTTGCGACCACCAGGAACTGGAACGCATCGCCATCGCCACGCGAATCCAGTGACCCCCCGCAAAATGCAGCTTGTCCGTTGAAGACCGCTTGCCAGGGCGGGTATCCTCACCTCCAGTCAAGTCGGTGCGGACCGAAAGGCACACATGGACCAATTCGTTATCAACGGCGGACGACGCCTCAAGGGCGACATCACGGTCGGCGGCGCCAAGAACGCCGCCCTGCCGATCATGGCGGCTGCCATGTTGGCCGACGGGCCTTCCGTCATTCGAGACGTGCCGGACCTAGCCGACGTGCGACACACCGCCGACCTGCTGGGCGACCTGGGGCTAACGGTCCGCCGCGACCAGGCCGACCTGCACCTGGAGGTCGTTGACGAATCCCCCATCCACGCCCCCTACGACCGCGTCCGGAAAATGCGGGCCAGTATTTGCGTGCTGGGGCCCCTGCTGGCCAAGCGGAAGAAGGCCCGGGTGGCCATGCCCGGCGGCTGCGCCATCGGCGCCCGTCCCGTGAACCTGCACCTGCGCGGCCTGGAGGCCCTGGGGGCCAAGATCGAACTCGACAGCGGCGACATCGTCGCCACGGCCAGCCGCCTCAAGGGCGCCGACGTCTTCATGGGCGGGCCCTTCGGCTCGACCGTGCTCGGCACGGCCAACGTGATGATGGCCGCGGCCTTGGCTGAGGGTACCACCGTCATCGAATCGGCCGCCTGCGAGCCGGAAATCCAGGACCTCGCCGACTTCCTCAACGCCATGGGCGCCAAGATCACCGGGGCCGGCGCCCCGCGGATGACGATCGAGGGCGTCGAC
>CAYRZU010000029.1:0-38810 GCA_964428895.1 uncultured Planctomycetaceae bacterium | reverse complement strand
GTTCCTTATTGCCAGTCGAAGACGGTGCCCATCAGCGTGTTGGGCTCGTCCCGGAGGGCGTCGTAGATTCGCTTGGAGTCGTCGGGGGTGACCAGGTCCTGGATCAGCGGTTCGACCGTCATCACGCCGTCACCGACCAGGCGGGTCACTTCAGCCAGATCGGAGTTGTCGAAGTGGCTGGCCTGGAGGATACAGACCTCGGCGCCTTGGCCGGAGTTGAAGGTGTAAACCACGTCGTCGCGCCCGGCGATGACGACCACCTTGCCGCGGTGCTTGATGACGCCGTCGCCCCAGCCGACGCCGATGATCTTTCCCAGCACATCCGCGCCGGAGTCTTCGAAGACGATATCGAACGGGCCGGCTTCGCGGATTGGGCCGGACCAGCTCTCATCGCCGGTGACCTGAATGGTCAGGTGGGTGCCGCACTGGGCAGCCAGGTCCAAGCGGCGCTGGTCGAGGTCGACCACCGTCACGTGGGCGCCGGTGGCGCGGGCGCTTTGGGCGGTGAACTGGCCGATCGGCCCGGCCCCGACGACCAGCACGCGGTCGGCGAGCTTGGTCTCGGCCCGGCGGACGTCGTGCATCGCCACGGAGGCCACGCCGAACAAGGCCGCGTGCTTCGGGTCGACATTGTCCGGCAGGACGATCAGCAGGCTGTCTTCGGAGTCGATCAGGAACTCGTGGTGGTCCTGGCTGGTGTAGACGAGGTCGCCGACCTTGATGGTCTCACAGTCCGGGCCGAGCTCGGTGACGCGGCCGACGTTCTGGTAGCCGTAGCTGTAGGGCAGGGCCGAGTCGGGCATGGAATAGTTGCCGACCAGCAGGTTGTTTCGTTCCGTCCCATTGGTGACTCCAGAAAAGAGCGTCTGAATGCGGAACTGTTTGCCTTCGAGCGTGGTGGGCAGATCGGCCCAGTCGTCGACGAGAATCTTCTCGCGTCGGCCGTCGTCCATGAGCTGCATTACTAGGGCTCGCATGGGGTCTCCTTTGTGGTAAGCGAGAGGGCGATTGTACTGCCGCCGGGCGTGACCGATCAACTCTCCGGCCGGACGAGTAACCGGGCTGTAGTCCAGCCGATGGCGGGGGCAGGGCCCAGGGCGTATACTCGGCGGGACGGCCGGTTGGCGGCCGGACGCTTCAAGGGGCTTTGAGATGGCACAAAGAATCGTATTGGCTTACTCGGGCGGGTTGGACACCTCCGTGATTCTGCGGTGGCTGATGGAACGCGGCTACGACGTCGTGGCCTATATTGCCGACGTGGGACAGGAAGAGGATTTCGCCGCAGCCGAGAAGCGGGCATTGGATATCGGCGCCACCGAGGTAAAGATCGAGGACCTGAAGCGCGAGTTCGTGACCGACTACATCACCCCGGCCGTCCAGGCCAACGCGATCTACGAAGGCCGCTACCTGCTGGGAACGGCCCTGGCTCGGCCGGTCATCGCCAAGCGGCAGATCGAGATCGCCACCGAGGTCGGGGCTACGCACGTGGCCCACGGAGCCACGGGCAAGGGCAACGACCAAGTCCGATTCGAGTTGACCTACTACGCGCTGAATCCGGGCATCACGATTATTGCGCCGTGGAAGACGGCGGAATTCCTGGAGCAGTTCAAGGGCCGGCCCGACCTGCTGGCCTACGCCGAGGCCCAGGGCATCGAAGTCAAAGCGACCGCCGCCAAGCCCTTCAGCGAGGATGACAATCTCTTTCACATTTCTCACGAGTCCGGCGTGCTGGAAGACCCGGCCCGCCCGGCCGACCGGGATATGTTCTCCAAGACCGTTGACCCGCAGGATGCGCCGGACACGCCGCTGCGAATTGACGTGACATTCAAGGACGGGGCGGCGGTGAAGGTCGAGAACCTGTCCGACGGAACGGTGAAGACCAATCCGTTGGAGCTGTTCGTGTACTTGAACGAACTGGGCGGGGCGCACGGTGTTGGGCGGATCGACATGGTCGAAAACCGTTTCGTGGGCATTAAGAGCCGCGGGGTCTACGAGACCCCCGGCGGAACGATTCTGCACGCGGCCCATCGTGACATCGAAGGCATCGCCATGGACCGCGAGGTGATGCGGCTTCGGGATTCGCTGTCGGCGAAGTTCGCCGAGCTGATCTACTACGGGTTCTGGTTCAGCCCGGAGATGGATTTCCTGTCGGCGGCGCTGGCCAAGAGCCAGGAATACATCGACGGGACGGTCACGGTCGAGCTCTACAAGGGATCAGCCATGCCCATCGCCCGGAGCTCGCCTTCCAGCCTGTACGATCAGGATCTATCGAGTATGGATATCGAAGGCGGATTCGATCAGAAGGACTCGGCCGGCTTCATCAAGATCAACGCCATTCGTCTGATGGCCCACAACGCGATCATTCAGCAGCGGCAGGGGAAGCGATCATGAAACTGTGGGACAAGGGCGAACCGTTGGATAAGCAGGTTGAGGCTTTCACTGTTGGTGAGGATCCGGCCCTGGACGGCCAGCTCGTGCCCTACGACTGCGCGGCCTCGAAGGCGCACGCGCGGATGCTGGCGGAGATCGGTGTGCTCAGCGAGGCGGAGCTGGCTGACTTGTTGGCCGGTCTGGATGAGATCGTTCGTTTGCACGCGGCTGGGGAGTTCGAGATCGCCGCCGCCGATGAAGATTGCCACACCGCGATCGAGAGTTTCCTGACCGACCGCTGCGGCGAGGCCGGCAAGAAGATCCACACCGCTCGCAGCCGAAACGATCAGGTGCTAACGGCGATGCGGTTGTATGAGAAAGATGCGGCCGCGGAGATCGCGGGAGCGATTGATGGACTGATCGTTGCGATCGACGGTCAGCGGGCGAAACACAACGGCGTCGCCTTGCCGGGTCTGACGCACACGCGCAAGGCCATGCCGGCAAGTATCGACATGTGGTTCGGCGCTTACGCGGCGGCGCTGGCTGACGACAAGAGGCTGCTGGCGACTGTGGCGGACATTATCGACCAGTCGCCACTGGGCAGCGGGGCGGGGTTTGGCGTGCCGCTTCAGATCGACCGCGACGCGACGGCCAAGGAACTGGGCTTCGGCTCGGTTCAGCCCACCATGTACTGTCAGAACTCGCGGGGCAAGTTCGAGGCCATGCTGATTGATGGGGCCGGTCAAGTGATGATGGACCTGGCGCGCATGGCCGACGATCTGATCCTGCTGTCGATGCCGACATTCGGTTTCTTCTCGCTACCGACGGAACTCACCACGGGCAGTTCGATCATGCCCCACAAGCAAAACCCCGACGTGCTTGAAGTAATCCGCGCCTATCGCGGCGTGGCGGTCGGCGCGTCGGTGACCGTCAAGACGATCTGCGACGGCCTCATCAGCGGCTACCACCGCGACCTGCAACTGACCAAGGGCCCGGTGATGCGGACGCTGACGATTACGCTGCAGTGCGTGACCATGATGACGTTGGTGTTCGCGAGACTCGTCATCGACACCGATCGCTGCAAAGCCGCCATGACCGATGAACTGCTGGCCACCGAGAAGGTCTACGATCTTGTTCGGCAGGGCATGGCCTTTCGTGATGCGTATCGGCAAGTGGCGAAGGAACTGTGAGCATGAGGCCGACTCGAAGCATCGCGTGCTTTCTCGTGCTGATCGTGGTCCTTGGCTGTCAGCCAGCCCTGGACATTGACGTGCCGCGAGAGGGGGACACGGTCGCCATCCTCCACGAGCCGGGCCAGGTCGTTCTGGACATTCATAGCAAGATGGGCATCGGTAAGGCCACGGTCAAACCGGTCGGCCCGTGGCCGGAGCGACTGGTGCTGCGGATGCACATCCGTAACTTGGAAGGCCTGACGCTGATGAACTCACGGGTGGAGGTCTCCAGCTTCTTGCGATCCGGTCCGGAGGTGGAGTACTACCGGCGGGATGAGTCCGGCCGCTTCGATCGGTGGAATCCAGCCGGCAAGGTCAGGGTGGAGATTCGCCGGGTCGACGACTACATTGAGGCCATCGTTCCGCCGCTGGTGTTGGCGGACCCAACGGATCCCCTTTGGTTCCAGTGGGTGGACTATTACCGATAGAGCATTTGCCCCGAAAGGATGCACCTCGTGTCTAGCAAACCCAAGCGCGCTTTCATTCTCGGTCTGGACGCACTGATCCCGCAACTGGTCGAACGGTTCATCGCCGAAGGCCGCATGCCCCATATCGCCAAGCTGATCGAGCGCGGCTCGTTCGGGCACGCCTTGCCGGTGCTGCCGACACACACGCCCGTCAACTGGACGACCATCGGCACGGGCGCTTGGCCCGGCACGCACGGGATTACGGGCTTTTCCATGAAGGACCGCACCAAGGAGCTGACCAACTGGGCCAGCGGGGCTGATTCCACGCAGGTCCAGGCCGAGTTCCTCTGGCAGACGGCTGAGAAGGTCGGCAAGAAGAGCATTCTGCTGAAGTGGGGCGGGCCGACCTATCCGGTGGTGGTCACCGACGGCGTGCAGGTGGACGGCTGCTTCTGTATCTGCTGCGATCACGAAATCGCCGGGCCGGTGCGGTTCAGTATGTCCGACCAACCCACCTCGCAGCCGGTCGCGTGGTCTTCGGCCGACGGCTGGACCGGCGCACCGGAAGGGGTGTTGGCGACGGAGATCGAACTCGGCAACGACGACGACAAGATCACGCTCCATCTGCTGGCTGTGGCCGAGGGTGGACAGATCGACACGCTGCTGATTTGCAGCGCCAAGGACGCCGCCGAGCCATTGGCGACACTGAAGGCCGATGAATACTCCGACTGGCTGACGCTGTCACTCAACGGCCGTGAGGGCACGGTGCGGTTCAAGCTGCTGGAGGTCGGGCCCAATGCGTTGGAATTGTACGCCACGCAGATCATGCCCACCGTCGGGGGCTGGACGCATCCGGAGAACGTGGCCAACGAGTTGGTCACGAATGTGGGCCCGTTCCTGCAGCGCGTGGGTTACAACCAGCGCGGGGTGGTTTATGGGGCTTGGGCCGACATGGCCACGATGCTGGACGAGATCGACTACCAGCACGAGTGGTTCGCCGATTCGGCCAAGTACCTGTGCGAAAACTACGAACACGAGTTGTTCTTCCTGCACTCCCATGCGCCAGACTACATCCAGGATGCCATCATGCCCGAGGCCGAGCCGATGACGGCGGCAACGCCGGAGATGTCCGAAGAGAATCTGGGCTACGTGGCTCGGGTTTACGAATCGTGCGATCGGATGATCGGCCGATTCGTCGACGAGATTGCGACCGAGGACGATCTGGTGGTGGTCGTCGCCGACCACGGCTGCATCGGCTACCACGACGTTCGCGGCGGCCCGCAGATGGTCAAGGAGATCCTCGAGGAGAATGACTTCCTGGTCTATGAAGGTTCTGAGCGCGAAGAGCACGTCAGTTCCAAGCCCTCCCGCGGCCGCGGCGCCATCGACTGGACGCGGACAAAGGCGATCTGGCACGACACCATGTACATCTACATGAACGTCAAGGGGCGCCAGCCGGAAGGCTGTATCGAGCCGGAAGACTACGAGCAGGTCCGTAGCGACATCATCCAGGCTCTGCTGGAGTACAAGGATCCCCGCTTGGGCCGATGTCCGTTCAAACTGGTCATGCGTCGGGAAGATGCCGCCATGCTAGGCCTGTGGGGCGACCGCGTGGGCGACATCATGGTCTGTGTCGAGCCCGGCGGCGATTACGGTGAAGGGCACGGCAACGTCCTGCCGACCGAGACGTTCGGTGTGGGCGGCATTCACGCCACGTTGGTGATGGCGGGGCCGGGTGTGCGTGCGGGCTATCGCGTCAAGCGACCTGTATGGCTGACCGACGTCGCTCCGACGGTCGCCCACCTGATGGACATCCCGGCCTCGGCAACGATGGAAGGTGCCGTCATCAACGAGGCGCTTGGGCGTGACAACTGAGGCAGCCCGGCCCGAGCGACGGAAATCGTGCTGACGACCGGCTGCCTGACCCCTTGGTGCCTGTGGCCGGTCCACTGGGAGCGCACCTTGGCCTTGTCCCTATTCATGCGCACCGCATAGGCGCCCTTGTGAAGTACACCGAATTCATCCGATATTGGGGCCCATGACACACAACGTGACACTCGTATCTATTTAGTGTACAGTGTGTTGTGAAACTGTCGCCATTGGCCCTTGCCAAAGAGGGGAAACGTCAACTGATGTGCTGTTAGTGCAGAATTTGTTGTTTTTACAAGCGGATTCTGCTGTGTTTGCCCGATGAAAGCCTATAGTGATATGCGTAGTCATTTCGAGGCCCCATCGCGGTGCGGGGCCAGATAAGCAGCGGGGTGCGTGGCCATGGTGAAATTTGAGGTACACCGTGATTTGACCGGTCAGTTCCGGTGGCGTTTGTACGCGGGCAATGAGGTGGTGGCCTGCAGCGGGCATGGTTTTGCCAACCGGATCGAATGTGAGCTCGCCATTGAGAAGCTTCGCCAGTTGGTGGCGGAGGCGTCGGTGGCTTCTTATCCACAGGAAGCCAGCGAATCGGGCGACCGACTGGGTCTGGATCGGCCAAGGGCGTAACAAGGGGTTGCTGACATTCCGGCCTTCCCGGCTCGGGGCGCGGGGTGTTCTCAACGTCGCTTGAAAAACCTTGCCATATCGCCACAATGGGCGGGCTATTGGTCTGCGCAGGAACCACACACGATAGGGACGCTCTCCCGGGAATGAATCATGAAACGACTGTGTATTTCCGTAGTGGTATTGGGCATGGCGCTGGCATTGGGTTGTGAGCAACGCCCGTTGACGCACACCAGCCGGGGGGCCATTGAACAACTGGTGTTGACCGGCGCCGTTGACGACGCGTTGGACAAGTTCGAGATGCGCCAGCTTCGGCGCAAGAAGGTGTTTGTGGACTGCCAATACGTTGACGGGACGGACGCCCCGTACGTAAAGATGGCCACCCGCGTTCGGGTGGGCGAGCTGGGCGCCGTTCTGGTCGAAAGCGCCGATGAAGCCGACTACGTTCTGCAGATTGCCCGTGGGGCGTTGGGGACGGAGTACAAGTCGTCGGTGGTGGGCCTGCCCGCCATGCCCGTGCCGAACTCCCCGGTAGCCACACCGGAAGCTCCGGCCTGGAGCAGCGGCAAGCTGACCGGCATCGCCAAGCTGTTCATTGCGGTCTACGAGCAGGGCAAGCTCGTCGAGGCCTATCACTACTACGACAAGTGCATCTGGGAAGAGGCCAACGTCATGGGGAAACGCTACAGCCCGCAGGATGAGATCCGCGAGGAATGGGAAGAGGCCGAGCAGAAGCTGAACTACGACAAGAAGGGGAAGGGGGGATCGGCGCAGGAGTGACCGATTGAGCTAATCGGAAGCCAACACAGACGGGCGGCTCGCGCAGGGCCGCCCGTTGTCACGCGCGGTGTTCGTGTGGGGGTCACGCGCTAACGAACTGAACGGCGACTTCGAAGTCGGCCTTGCCGGTGACGGTGAAGGTGACGGCGCCGTTCTGTTCGGCGGCTTTGGCGTCTTGGCCGTCGACCGTGGCGGCGGCGAGCTTGAGGCCGGCGGGGATTCGGTATCGCAGTTCGACTGTTTTGAGGGTGGCGTCTGCGACAGTGGTGGTGATGGCCAGGCCCTCGGCGCGCTCGGCGTGGTGGACGACGTGGGGCCAGCCGCCGGGAAGGGGAATAGTGGCCTCGACGTCGGTGAGGTGATCGGGCAGGTGGGGCTGGATGGTCAGCGTCTCGGCCGCGACGTTCGGGGCGAGCCCGACCACGCGATACAGCAGGAAATCATTGATGAGACCGTTGGAAGCGTGTTCGATCGTCCACCACGGCTGGGCCTTCTCGTTCCAGCATTCCGGCGCGATGGGTCGGCGATCGCCGTCAAGGTCCAGGAAGCTGGCGTCAATGAGGCGTGTGAGGATATCGAGGGCGGGTCGGTCGTAGCCGGCGCGGAAGAGGCCTTCGGTGATGAAGAAATCGCCTGCGACCGACGTGCCGAAGTCCTCGATGTGGCCTCGCCGCGGACGTTGCAGGGATTGGGCCGGCATGAGGAGGTCTGCTCCCAATTGGTTCGGATCGGCCAGACACGCCAGGAAGCGTTCGATTCGTTCGTTCGGCGTGGCGGCGTGATTGCCGTAGAGCCAATGGCCATGCTCGATCGGCGTGACGTCCGACGGCTGATTGGGCGCGATGCCGGCGTCGGGGCCGGCGGCATCTGACGCGGCCTGGGTCCGCTGCCGACAGAGGGTGAGCTTGCGCGTGAATCGATCGTGCTGCTCCTTGTCGCCGGTGACCTCAGCCAGAGCGACCAGGCGTTCGTAGTAATCGATGTTGTCGTCGGTCCAGGGCTCGCCGGCTTCGGCCAGGGCCCGCCGGTGGGCCCAATCCGGCACGTTGGCGTGGTAGATGGCCCAGTAGGGGCTGCGCTCAACTTCGCACGCTCGCCAAGCGTCGAACGCGGCGTGGGGGGGCAGCATCTGTTGGACCAGGTCGGCGTCACCGGTGTGCCGGTACAGGTCGAGCATCGCCGCCGACTGGAGTTGGGCGTGCTCGCCCGCCCAGGGCACGTGCCAATTCAGGCCGAAGTACTCCGGGCAGAAGCCGCAGGGCTCTTGGACCAACGCCCAGTTGGTCAGGTTGCCGTAGGTGTAGTAGGCCGGATCGGCCAGCCATCGGCCGACCCAGACGTGCAAGGCCGAATCCAAGGCGGCGGGCACGTGGGAACGGGTGGCGGCGGCGGGGGCCACGTAGGGGGCCTGTGCGAACCCGCGGCCGACGTCAAGCAGGTTGGCGCGATAGCAGAAGTAGAGGTAGTAATACAATTCGCGCCAGGCTGGGTCGGAGCAGTCGAAGCGAGGCACCTCGTAATTCAGCCAGTGGTTCCACTTCCAGCGGACCGCTTCGAGATGGGCATCGGGGGAGGCGACCGCGCTTCGGAGTCGGTGGTAGTCGGCGCTGAGGTCACGGCCGATCGCCAGGCCGAGCACGATTTCCGTGGTTTCCCCGGGGGCCAATTCGATCTCGAACCCGAACACGTACCAGGCGGGGGCGCCGTATTGCCGGTCGCCGCAGCAGAACAGCTCGCCGTCGCGGATCCGCTGGTCGATGGCGGCCTCGGTGGCTTCGAAGACGGCGATGTCGAAGGGGCGCGAGGCGTAGAAGACCTCGGTCAGATCCGTGTAGCTGTCGGCGTGGTTCTCGACGATGACGGCCTCGCGCTGAGCGTCGTAGTACCCCTCGGCCAGGCCGTGACCGCGACCCTTGAACAGCAGGCTGAATCGCTTCGGCTTGGCCGAGGCGTTCTCCAGGTGGATCACGTCGGCGAAGACATCGTGGTTGCTGATGAACTTGGTTTCACGGACGGTCAGGTCGTCGAGGTGGTAGTGGCAGTCCATCTGGCCCGGCTGCCAGTGGACGTGGGCGACCGGCGGGTAGATGGTCAACTTGCCGGAATCGGTGTCGCGGACCAGGCCGTAGGCGACGAACTCGTCGCGCCAGAATTCCCGGTCCCGGTCGGGGCCGCCGCCGGGGCAGGTCCCGTCGACATACCAGGGATGGGTCAGGCCCAGCGTTTCCGGCTCGGCCAGTTCATACTCCGGGCAGATCTGTCCGCCCCAGTAACGGACGAGATTGCCGTGCAGCGTTCGTTTGTCCGGCCGGGCGAGCATGGCCACAAAGTCCTCGTAGGGCAAGCTCGGGCGATCGACCACGTTGACCTGACGGCTGAGGACGGCGAGGCGGCCGTCGACGTCGGCGAACGCCTGGATTGTTCGTGTTCCGGCCTGTCCGGCGGACGCGGCGCCGCGGACAATTTGCTCGTGGCCGGGGGCGGCGGCGATGGATTGGCGGGCGACTTCTTCGTCGTCCAGCAGCAACCGGACCTCGGCGGTGAGGACCTCCTCGCTGGGGTTGCCGATCTTGAAGGAGACGGGCAAATCTTCGCCGACGTAGGTGACCGGGGTGCAGTCGAGGGTGGCGTCGAGCACGTGCAGCGGCAGGGCCAGGCCACCCACGCGCCCGTGGACGTCGGAAATGCTGATGGTGCAGCGAATGTCGCTGCCCGGCCGTTGCGGCGGAATCTCGAAAGTCGCCTCGGCCTCGTGTTGCTTGGGGCCGAAAATGTATTCGTCGGTGAATCGGTCCTGACCGTTGCGCTGCCAGGTGATCTCAACACGTTCCAGCCACGTTTCGGCGGTCGCGTGAATCTCAAACCGGATCGGATCGAGCCCGGTCGGCAGGACCGGGCCGTAGAGCACCTCCCCATGGGGAGGATGTTCGCTCTTGATCAGCGTCACTGGGACCGATAGGCCGTGCTTGTCGTTAATGGTCAGATCGACGGTGCCGGAGATCACGCCGGCGGGGGTGGCGTCTCGATCGGCGATGCCGATGCGGCAGCGGTCGCCCGGGCCGAAGGGCCCGGTCGTATCGGGCAGGTCCAGGTAGTCCGGCAGGTCGCCGGTGGCATGGAGTACCAGCGAGCCGGGCGTCTTGCCGATGGGCAGCGCTACATCAAACTCGCCGCTGCCGCCGGTTAGATCGCAGATGATCTCGGACGGCGCGATGGCCAGGGGGCTGTCGGTGTCCGCCAACGCTTCAATGCCGACCGTCACGTTCAGCGGGTGCGCGACCGATTGCGTCAGGCGGTTCAGGTAGGCGTGAATGTCGGGGGTCTGGTTGAGGTCGAGGAACACCTGGAAGTGCTGGAAGGTGCGGTCTCGGCCGCAGGCGAAGGCAAAGTCCGCCAGAGCGCGGTCCGTGGCCGAATGAGTTGGCGCGGGTTCCCAGCGGCAGGTGAAGCCGGCTACGGTGTCGGCGCGAGCGATTTCGGCCTTGCCGAAGCCGGTATCGGGGTTCCAGATGGCGCCCCAGGTATAGCCTTCGACTTGCCCGAGATGTTGTGCCCCGTCGGGTCCATGGCGCTGGGGCGGGCCCATCGGAGTTTCCCGCATCACAGGGGCCACCCGGGGGACATGGCGCGGATAGGAGACCGCGTAGGTCCGATCGGCTCCGCAATAGGTCATGTCGGCCAGGGCCCTGGGGCCCAGCTTGCCGGCGAGGGTGGCCATCACGATGTGGTCTTCGCCCAGAACGCTGGTGGAGACTTTCTCCACGAAAGGCCAGTCAGCGCAGACGATCAGGCGCCGGAGGACATCGGTGTTGCGTTCGCAATGGGCGTTATCGTAGTGAAGGTCGACGATCGCGCGCACGGGCCCGGCGGTCATGACTTCACAGGTCGCCAGGCGAGTGCGGGCCCGTCCGCATCCTTCACATTCTCCCAGGCGTGCGCCATCACCGGCGAGGGTCACGGTTCGGGCGTTCCATGACGGGCCGGGCCCGTCGGCGGCCTTGACGCGGACCTCGGCGTTCTCGCCGTCGGTCAGCTCCCACAGGAAGTAACGGTTTTCGATGATGAGGCGGTCCCCATCACGACTGACGGACAGGTCCGTGTCGGTGGTGGCCAGCACTTCCGGGCCGAACGAGTCGTAGGCCAGCAGGAGGGTCTTCCGCTCGTTGGCGTCGATGTTGATCTGAAAGGCGATTTCGTCGTCGGGCGAATACCCCGTCCGTCTGAAGCGGTCGACCTGGTAGGGGACGGCCCGACCGTCGGCGTCGGTCAAACTGATGGATCGCCAGTTGACGGCGTTGACGTCGCGGGCGATTTCGTCGAGGGTAATGACGACGGGCCAGCGATGGCGAGCCAAACCGGCCGTCTCTTGAACCGTGATCTGCCTGCGATAATGCTGAGCCACAGATCGGTCTCCTTTGAGATGATCCGCGAGCGTGTTGCAAAGTCCCCGCCCGCTCGGTAAACGTCTACCACACCGCCAGGTGAGGCCCTGACGATACCGCAGAAGCCCCTCACGGTCCAGGCGGCATTGATGCA
The DNA here is from genome assembly GCA_964428895.1 of uncultured Planctomycetaceae bacterium. Taxonomy (GTDB): domain Bacteria; phylum Planctomycetota; class Phycisphaerae; order SM23-33; family SM23-33; genus HyVt-337. Next base: position 26,989 of record CAYRZU010000029.1, on the reverse strand, counting down.
ACGAGAACGACAATGACAAACGACTACACAACCGCGGACGGGCTGAGCGTGACCTACGATCCGGCGACCTCGGATGTCGCCGCGGTGAGCCTAGACGGCCAGGCGGCGGCGCCGGGCCAAGGGCGAACGGGCTTCTTCGTTCACGACGTGGAGGTCTGGTCGGACCTGCTCGGCTTTCCCGACGGTCGATGCGACGAATTGGGCCTGACGTTGACGGCCGACTTCGAGGTCGACGACGGTGCCCTTCGCGTGGCCGGCCAGCTGACGGACACCACCGGCCGAGACCGAGCGGTCACGCTGTCGTTTGCGCTGCCGATCGCGCCGGGCGGCTGGACATGGCATGACGACCCCCGACGACGTCAGATCATCCAGAGCGATCATGTCTATGTGAACGAAACCAACGTTCGCGCCGGGGTGACCGGCGGCATGAGTCTCTACCCGTTTGGCTGTATCACCCGGGACGACGACGGCATCGCCCTGGGTATGGACATGGACTGCCCCGCCATCTGCCGAATCAGTTACGACGGGCCTGCCGGCCGGCTGGTCATCAGCTACGACTTCGGCTTGGCTGCGGAAACCAAGGCCTTCCCGCAGGCGGCGCCGTTTCGGTTTGTGATCTTCCGCACCGACGGGCGATGGGGCTTTCGCTCAGCGGCCGCCCGTTACTATGAGCTATTCCCGCAACACTTCACCTGCCGGTCGACAGACCAGGGCATCTGGATGCCGTTCACCAACGTGAGCGAAGTTGATGGTTGGGAGGACTTCGGCTTTCGCTACCACGAGGGCATCGGCGATGAAGCGTTCGACAATGCCAACGGCATCGGCGCGTATCGCTATACCGAGCCGTGTACGTTCTGGATGCCGATAGATCCGTCGGTTTCGCGAACGCATGAGAACGTGATGGCCGAACTGGCCCGATGGGCCGAGTCCGACGATCCGGGCAAGCGACGCCAGGCCGCGGCGGTCGCCGCCGCGGGCAGCTACGACGCCGACGGCAATATCCAGTACCGCATCTGGCGAAAGCCCTGGTGCGACGGGGCGGTGTTCAGCCTCAACCCGAACCCCGAGCTGCCGGGCCAGAACGAGGCCGACCTCTACTGGAATGATCGGATCAAGCGAGACCTCTACGAGACCAACCCTCGCGGCGCCCCGGCCGGGGAATATCTCGATTCGCTCGAGGCCTACGCCACCGAGGAGGAGAACTTCCGCCGCGACCACTTCGTCCATGCCACCACCCCGCTGACGTTCTCGACCGTTCATCGTCGGCCCATGATCCACAAGTCGCTGTCGATCTACGAATACGTCCGCTGGATGGCCGACGATCTGCACCGGATGGACAAGCTGCTGTTCGCCAACGACTCACCCAACCGCTACGCCTACATCGCGGCCCATCTCGACGTGATGGGCATGGAGGTCGGCTGGGTCGACGGCGAGGGCCTGTGGCGGCCCAACGACGACGCGTGGCTGCTCTTCAAACGAACGATTTGCCACCATCGCCCGTTCCTGCTCTTGCTGAATGCGCGCTTCGAACGGTGCTCGGCCGAAGCGCTGGACGTGTACTTCCAGCGATGCCTCTTTTACGGCATGTTCCCCAGCATGTTCAGCTTCAACGCCCACAGCGAAGGATACTGGTCGCGGCCGGACATGTACAACCGCGACCGCCCGCTGTTCAAGAAGTACCTGCCCATCATCAAGCGTATCGCCGAGGCCGGCTGGGAGCCCGTCACCGGCGCCCTCAGCGATGACCCCGCCGTCTACCTCGAACGGTTCGGCCCGGACGCCCAGGGGCAGCTATACCTGACCTCCCTGAACACCGCCGGCGATGATCGAGAGGTCTCCATTCGGCTGGACGACGAGGCATTGGCGGGGGAGCGGGCACAGGAGATGATCGGCGGTGAGGTCTTGTCGATTACGACCGATGACGACGGTCGCCATCTTCGGCTGAGGCTTGCCCCGCAGCAGGTGGCAGCGGTGGCATTGGAGGCGGCCGGCCGATAGGATAATGGCCAACACGCTCGCACTGACTGACAGGGAGACAATCCAATGAAGCGTTATGGCGTCTTACACGCACTGGTGATGTCACCGTTCTCGAAAAGCCTGTATCAGGATGTCGGCCGGAATTGGCGAGGGGCCGGCGTGGGCTACCTGCTATTGCTGACGCTGCTGACAACGGTGGCCTTCACCGTCAAGGTGCAGACGGAGATCAAAGGCTTCCTGCACGGGAACGCCACTGTCTTCATCGACCAGGTCCCACCTATCACCATCGAGGACGGGACACTGTCGGCCGACGTCGAGCAACCTTACTACATCGTGGAAGATCCCGACGACCCGACCTCCGCCGTTATCGCGGTGATCGACACGACCGGGCAATTCAACTCACTGGAAGATGTCGAGGCGCCCATTTTGGTTACCGCGACAAAGGTCTATCACCGCGAAAACCCCAACAAGACAGAGATCTTCGAGTTCAGCGGCATCGACGGATTCCAGATGAACCGCGACGATGTTCATTCGTGGGGCGGGCGATTGGCACGATGGGCGTGGGCCTTCATCTTCCCGTTCGCCTTCATCGGATCATTCGTGTACCGCCTGATCCAGATCCTGATCGCCTCCCTGGTCGGGTTGATCATCGCATCGATGGCCAAGCGGACGCTCTCCTATGGCGCGTTGATGCGCCTCTCCGCGGTGGCCATCACGCCGGCCATTGTGTTCGCAACGGTCCTGTTCCTTCTTGACGTCAAGATCCCCTTGGGCGGGCTGATTCAGGTCTGCATCGGGCTGTTCTACCTGATCATTGCGGTCGTGGCTGCCAAGCCCACGGACGAAGCCCCACCGTTCCAGATGGACGTCCCACCGCCGACGGCATCGGACTCGTCCTTCGGGCAGCCGCCCGCTCCGGTAACGTGATTCTGTTGCGATGGTGATGCTGGTCCGCAGACCGGCTGTGGTGAAAGACGCACTCCCCCCGGCCTGGCCCATCCCCCCCGGATGGGCCAGGCCGCGGTGCAAAACCCGTCTTGTCCAGCAAGCGTCAGCCGCGGCGATTACTCCAGCATCTTCGGAGCAACCAACACGCGGGTCAGCGGCTCATCGGGGCGCTCAATGCGCCGCAGCAGTTGGTCAATCGCGCGGGCGCCGACCGCCATACCATCCAGGCTGATCAGATGGGGCAGGGGTCCGACCGGCCTGAGCCACGGGTGGTAGCCGGCGGTGATGATGACGGCCGACTCTTCCGACCGAGGATTGTCCTTGACCGGTTCGATGCCTCGCCGGCGCAGTTCCGCATAGACTTCCTCGAGGACCATCTCGTGGGGAAGGAACAGCCCATCAGGGAAGTCCGGCAACTCGAATAGTTGATCGACCAATGCGGCCGGGGAGGAGTCAAAGGTCACCTCACCACCAGGGCTCTCCATGATGCGCGGGGCAATCCGTTGCGTCTTGGGCAGGCCGTGGTAACCGGCCGAATCGGAAAAGGCCCGAACGCGCTGGCGGGTAGTCCGTTCGCCGGGAATGTCCGTAATGGCCGCCAGGAAACGGCTGCCGTGTTCCATCAGTTGCCGAACAGCCAAGTCGCCAATCATGTCGTTATCGCTCATCACCCCGTCGCAGAATTGCTCATGAGACTCACAGTGCCCGATGACCAGGCACGGGACCTCATGGTTGTATCCTTTCAGCAGTTTCTGCGGCGCGCCAGTGCCCAGAAGAACGAGGATGATGCCGTCAGCGCCACGCATGTCAATGCCCGCACCGGGGTGTTCGGTCTCCAGGGGAACCAGTGTCACCTCGATACTGTGCGCCTTGGCCGTTTCGATCATGCCGGCCGTAACGTCTCGCCCGAAAGGCGAATCAAGGAAGATCTTGAACATGTTCTGATCGGCCGTGGGCCCGGAGGGGATCGCCAGAATAAACTTCCGCAACGTCTTTCGGAATCGACGCCTGGAGTTTGGCTTGGGGCCGCGTTTGTGAAGTGGCGGCACATACCCCAGCTCTGCGATCGCGTTCTTCACAGCTTCGACGTTCTCGGGAAGGACATGTGGATTCCCACTGAGGACCCGCGAGACCGTCATGTGAGAAACATTAGCAGCCTTTGCGACATCAATGATGGAAATACCCATGATAGAATGAATTATAGATAGGCTCTACCGTAAATAACAACAAAAGAATGTTTTTACCAAAGACAATTATCTTGATGATTAACTGTTCGTATCTGTTTTTATATTCAGTTCTTGCTGTTTGTCTCATTGTTAGTTCGTGTTCTGTCTATTATTATCTTTTTTTCACTTTCAGAGGATGGTGCCCTTTCTCATCCTCAGAGCCAAAGAGGCACACCAGCGCTCCGGAAGGCGCCATCGTCAAGCTGGCAAGAAAACGGTTGCATGGGCCGCATCGATGGGCTATCTGACCCAGCTTGGCCCCGGTGGCCCCATACGGAAAGGACCGTCATGTTACGCACCTTCTGTCAGCACCACGTTCGGCCGACGCGGTCGTTGGACGGCAAGTGGGATCTGGTTGTCGAAACCGAGCGCAAGGACGAGGGCAAGCTGCCCAAGCGCTACAACCGCGCGACGTTGACGCCGTCGGCCTGGGAAGTCTTGCCCGGGCTGGAGGAGTTCCGTGGCCGGGGGTGGATGCGGCGGACATTTTGGGCGCCGGGCGATGGGCCGGTGCGGATGGTCTTCGGCGGCGTCTGTCACACCGCGGTCGTTTACGTCGACGGCAAGAAGGTTGGCAAGCACTACGATGGCTTCGTGCCGTGGGATTTGGTGCTGACGGGCCTAGCCGCCGGCGAGCATGAGTTGGTGCTCGAGATCGACAACACCTTCGGCGACCACTCGGCATTACACATTCCGGGCGACCACTACTCGTCGGGTGGCATCATTAGGCCGGCCGAGGTACAGGACGTGCCGGTGGTCTTTCTGGACAAGATCCTCGCCACGCCCGTTCGCAAGGGCAGCCAGTGGTCGTTGGATATTCGCACGCGGGTGCGAAATGTGTCACGGAAGGCCCGGACCCGCCGCGTCACGCTCACCGTGGCCGACATGGTGTTCGATTTCGGCGAGGTCGAGATCGGCGCCAACGAAACGGTGGAACTGGAAGGCCGACTCAACAAGCTTAACGTCAAGCCCTGGTCGGCTGTGACGCCGGTGCTGTACGACCTCCAGGCCGAGCTGCTGGACGGCGAGGAATTGGTCGACGATCTGATCGAACGGGTGGGCTTCCGCGAGATCAAGGTCAAGGGCAGCGAGATTCTGCTGAACGGCGAGCCCGTCCGTCTGCACGGCTACAACCGCCACGAGTTCCACAAGCAGTTCGGCCAGTCCCTGCCGGTTGAGGCGATGGCCACCGACGTGCAACTGCTCAAGGACCTCGGGTGCAATTTTATTCGGACCTCGCATTACCCCAACGACATGCGGATGCTCGACCTGTGCGACGAGATGGGCCTGTATGTGTGGGAAGAAACCAATAGCACTTCGGTCAGCTTCAAACACCCCAAATACAACGAGCAGATCGCGGCCTGTGCAACGTCGATGGTGGAGTGGCACTTCAATCACCCGTCGGTCGTGATCTGGGCGACCCTCAACGAATGCGATGCCAAGACCAAGTCCGGGCGAAAGGCCCACGGTAGCGCCCTGCAGCTCCTGCGTGATCTGGACGGCTCGCGCCCGGTCACCTACGCCTCGTGTGCGTGGAAGGACGACATCTGCCTCGACCTGCCCGACATCGTCTCCTGGAATTGGTATACCGGCTGGTACTGGGGTTCCAACGAAACCATCCTGGACGAGCTGGACGACCTGCTGAAGTGGCAGGACACGAAATCGAAGGGCAAAGGCAAGCCCGTCATCATCAGCGAGTTCGGGGCGGGCGCGTTTTACGGCTATCGTTCGACCACCCAGGTTAAGTGGACCGAGGAGTTCCAGGCCGAGTGCTTGGACGAGCTGCTGAAGGTCTACCTGAACCACCCGCGCGTTTCGGGCGTGGCGATCTGGCAGTTCTGCGACGTGCGGATTTCCGACCAAGGCGGCTGGAACCATCGCCCGCGCTGCATCAACAACAAGGGCACCGTCGACGAGTACCGCCGACCCAAGCTCGCCTACGCCAACGTCAAGAAGCGCATGGAGGCGGCCCGAAGACGCTTCAAGTGCTAGGCCTCACCCATATCTAATCAGCACGACCAGCGCGGCGGGGCTCCTGTCCCGCCGCGTTTCTTATGGGGGTCGATCCGGCTCGGCCGTGGCCGGTCCCCATTCCAGAAAAACTCCTTCGCCGTTTGCTCATCTCTCCGGGCGAATCCTACGTTTCAGCCGTAACGCGAGAGCCACCTCGCAGCCATGGAGGCAGTGGGGTTCGCGAAAATCTTGAAGCCACTGGAGGAAGAACCATGCACCCGAGGACATGGTCAGCGATGATAGCGGTACTGATGGTGGTCACGCCCATTGGGGCAGCCACGATCGATTTTGACTCATTGAGTCACGGGGAAGTTCTGAGCACCCAATTCCAGGCCTCTCACGGCGTGACCTTTAGCGCCATCAATCGGAACTCGTATCACCCGGACAAGCTGGTGATCTTCGACACCATGGAAACCGGCACGCGCGATCCGGATCTGGAATACCCCTGGGACGGCGGCAACCTGAATGTTGACAACGACCCCAACCCCGCCACCAGCGGGGATGTGAAAGCCCATAAGGTCTTCGCCATTGCCGAGAACGATACCGACGGCAACCACGACGGGCTGATCGATAACCCCGATGACGAGGCCCGGGGCGGTAAGATCATCATCAAGTGGGACACCGACATTGTCGACGTTCGCCTCCGGCAAATCGACATGGACGAGGACCCCAGATACAGCCGCATCAAGCTCTACGATGACGGCGTTGTGGTCTTCAGCAAGACGTTCCAAGAGTTGGCCGCGGCATCGCCCGGCGTGAGCTACGGCAACCGCTACGCTAACCAACTGCCTTACCTGTCGGCGGTCGCCGACTTCGAGAAGTTCGACAAGATGAAGATCATTCTGTGCGGCAGCGGCGCCTTTGACTACCTGGATTACCAAGTCCCCGAGCCGACCACTATGGGTCTGCTCGGCCTGGGCGGCATCGCGGCGCTGGCCCGCAGGAAGAAACAATAGCTGCGCCTCAAAGGTTCGATTCCTGACGTCCACACCAGCTACCGGGCGGCCCGACGGGTCGCCCGGTTGTTTTTGCGCCGAGCGAAAGGCAGTTCGCGCTGTCCTGGGAGGATCGGGCCATTACAATGCCCCCCTTCGGCCGAGATCGTGTCGAAAGGAGACGCCGATGGCAGGGATGACGCCCAAACAACGCATGGTCAATCTGATTCGCGGCGAGGAGTTGGACGAGCTTCCGTTGGTGGCCTATCACTGGATGGTGCCCGACGCCGAGGCCCGGCAACTGCTCGGCGAGAACAGTTTTGGCGTGCTGGGCTGGCGCGGCGCGTACGAGACCGAGACACCCAACTGCACGCGTCGGGAAGAACCATTCACCACCGACGACGGCCGCGAAGGCACGCGGAAGTTCATCGGCACGCCCCAAGGCACGATCGAAGAGCAAACGGTGGCCGTGCCCGCCCTGGGCGTGCCCACCTTCCACAAGCATTACGTGGAAACGGCCGCCGACCTGGAGGTGCTGCTGGCGTATTTTGAGGATGTCGTTGTCGTCGCCGATGCCTCGAGCATCGATGCCTTCCACGACGAGGAGGGCGAGCACGGCATCCCGCACGTGGCCCTGCCGCGCACGCCTTGGCAGCGGATGTGGATCGAGTACGCCCAGATCGACCACCTGGCCTACCTGTGCGCCGACACGCCGGACCTGGTCGACGCGGTAATGACCAAGATGGGCGAGCATTTCATCGAAACCGCCAAGGTCACCGCCGCTGCCGCCGCCGATCACGAGTTCTATCACTGCACCATCGGTGACAACATCACCGCCCCCGCGATCGGGCCGGCGCTGTTCGAGAAATGGTGCATGCCCTATCACAACGAAGCGGCCGACCTGCTGGCCGAAGTCGGCATCCCGCTGATGGATCACATCGACGGGGACTTCAAAGCCCTATGGGACGTCTTTGACCACTCTCGGCTGGGCGGCATCGAATCGCTGTCCCCGCCGCCCGACAACGATACGCCCGTCGACGTGGCGCTGGCGCGATGGCCGGACAAGATGATCTGGGCCAACTTCCCGTCCTCGGTCCATCTGCGCCAGCCGCCGGAGATCCGTCGCGTGGCCGATGAACTGCTCGCCCAAGGCGGCCACAGCAAGCGATTCTGGATTCAACTGTCCGAAGACATGCCCCCCGGCGCGTGGCGCACCAGCATGCCCGAAATCCTCGCCGCCGTTCGTGACTTTGGAAAGCCGTAAGGAGACCTATGACGACTCGAGAACGTGTCCTGGCCGCACTGAACCATGAAGAGGCCGATCGCGTGCCGATGTGGACGCTGATCGACAACTCCGCCGTGATGCGCCACTTTGCGCCAGCGGGGTTTGACTTCTCTTTCATTGAGGACGAATATGAAGATCGTGTCGACACCGTGGCGGACCTGACGGGCCGCGCCTGTCGCGGGCTGGGCATCGACGTGACGTTCCTGTGCGATTGGTTTGTGGTCGACCCATTTCCGCACGAGACGCGAGTGGCCAAGAGCGGCAGTGACCATCGGACCGAGTTCACTTCCGTCGACGATGTCATCAACTACAAGCCCACCGTCGACAGCTACGACGAGTTTGCCGCGCGGTTGCTCCCGCGTTTCCGCCGGGCCCAGGAGATGATGGGTCCGGACGTTGAGCTGGTCAGCCAGGGCGGGGCCTGCATTGATGGCCTGCGGGGGCTGCTGGGTCTGGAGATGCTGAGCCTGGCGATGTACGACGCGCCCACCCACGTCTCACGAATCCTGGAAGTCTACGCCGAAGGCCAACGCATTAAGGCCCAGGTCTACGCCGACAACAAACTGAGCTTCGCCTATCAGGTTAGTTGCGACATTGCCTACAAGGGCAGCCTGATGTACTCGCCCGATTTCCTTCGACGCGAGGTGCTGCCGCGCTTCCGCCGGGAAATCGAACCGGTCAAGGAAGCGGGCATGAAGGTGGTCTTCCACAGCGACGGCGACGTGACGGAGATCCTCGACGACCTGGTCGACGCCGGTATCGATGCGCTCAATCCGATCGAACCGACCGCCGGCATGGACCTGGGCGCGCTGAAGGAACGCTACGGGAAGAACCTGGCGTACGTTGGCAACGTCGACTCCAACATTCTTACCCACGGCACGCCCGATCAGGTGGTCGAGGACACCAAGCGCTGCCTCCGCCAGGCAGCTAGGGGCGGTGGGCTTCTTGTCGACAGCGGGGCCGGCGAGATCTATCCCGACTTCCCGGTCGAGAACGTTATCGCCATGTGCAACGCGGTCCGTGAGTTCGGCCAATACCCGATCTCGTTGGACTAGACGACGCGGCCGGCCTTGATTATCTGGCGGACGTTGTTGACGCCGACGTGGCAAGGCAGTTCGGCTTCGTGGCGGACGTTGAGGATCAGCAGGTCGGCCTGCTTGCCGACCTCGAGCGAACCGATCCGGTCGCCGCGGCCGATGGCGTGAGCGGCGTTGATGGTGGCGGCAGTCAGGGCCTCAGCGGCGGTCATCTTCAGCTTCAGCACCGCCAACGAGATCATCGTTTGCATGGAGTAGCTGGGGCACGAGCCGGGGTTGAAGTCGGTGGCGAGCGCCACCGGCACGCCGCGTTCGATCATTCGCCGGGCATCGGGGTAGTCGTCTCGAAGCATGTAGAAGGCCGCGCCCGGCAAGAGCGCCGCCACCGTCGACGCCTCGGCCATGGCGTCAAGTTGGTCGTCACTAACGTGTTCGAGGTGCTCGGCTGAGACGGCTTCGAGCCGGGCGGCGAGCCCCGCGGCGCCGAGGTCATTGAACTGGCCGGCGTGGACCTTCAGTCCGTAACCAAGCTGCCGGGCGGCTTCGAAGAGCCGCTCGGTCTCATCCAGTGTGAAGGCCTCGGCCTCGCAGAACACGTCGCAGAACTCGGCCAGATCCGTCAGTGCGGGCAGGTGTTCGCTGATGATCTCACGCACGTAGGCGTCACGGTCCATATCGGGCGGGACCACGTGGGCAAGGTAGGTTGTGGCGATGTCGATGGGGCATTGGGTTGCGGCCCCGATGGCGGCCCGGAGCATCTTGCGTTCGGGTCCCAGTCGCAGGCCGTAGCCGCTCTTGACCTCAGCGGTGGTTGTGCCGTGGGCGAGCATGGCGTCGAACCGTGACCGGGTCAGTTGGGTCAGGTCTTCTTGGGCGGCGGAGAGAACGGATTGCACCGTGCAGTGGATTCCGCCGCCGGCGGCGAGGATGTCCAGGTAGCTGGCGCCGGCGATTCGCTGGGCCAGTTCTTCGGCGCGCGGTCGAACGAAGACCGCGTGGGTGTGACAGTCGACCATGCCCGGCATGACCAGGCCGCCCGCGGCGCTGAGGCGGTCGGCGACGGGGTACTTAGCGGCGAGGGTGTCGCTTGGGCCAATGTCGACGATGATGTCGCCGGCGATTGCGACGGCGCCGCTATCGATGGCGCCGAGGTCGTTCATTTCGCTGCCGACGCGAGGCCGATCGGGCCCGGCCAGGGTCAGGAGCTTGCAGCAGTCCAGAACGAGCAAGTCGGCGGCCTCGACCATAGTGTCCTCAGTCAGTCGTCCAGCATATCGGCGACGCGAAGCTCCACGATCTTCATCGCGGGGTCGAATGATGTCTTGTCGGTCAGGCCCAAGTATTGCACGGCGGCATCGATGACGTCGGCCTCGGCGCCGTCGCCCTTGCCTTGAGCGGCCAGGGCGTGTTGGCCGGCGTCGAGCAGGGCCTGTTTGGGGGCCAGGCCGATCAGTTCACTGCCGGAGACGTCGGCGCCGAGAGACCGGGCCTCGGCCCGGACGGCGTCGAAGGCGGTGTGCAGGCCGGTCACGGCGTAGTTGGGCAGGTTCATGGTCACCTGGGCGCAGCGGTAGGCGTCGACCATCCATCCTCCGGCCTGGCAAGCGGCGAGCTTGCCGGGGGTATCGGCTCGGCCGGACTCGCGAACGCGGGCGGCGACCTCTTTGGCGACGGCGACGTCGGCAGTGTTGAGGTTGACGTTGTAGGCCAGCAGGAAGTCGCGCACGCCGATAACGGTGGCGCCCGTGCCGGCGTGGAATTCGGCCGGGCCGAAATCGGGGGCGAAGGCGGGGTCTTGGAGCTTGGCGGCGAGGCCCTCGTATTCCCCGGCGCGGATGTCGGCGAGCTTGATGCGGTCGGGGTGCGTGGCGGCGTAGCCGTAGAGGTAGATCGGGAGGGTCACTTCGGCGGCCACTCGCTCGGCCACGCCCCGCGCCAGTTCCACGCATTCATCAATGGTGATGTCGGCCACGGGGACAAAAGGCACGACGTCGGCCGAGCCCATCCGCGCGTGGCTTCCGGTATGGCGAGCCATGTCGATCAGTTCCGCGGCCATGCCGATGATGCCGTAAGCGGCTTCGGCGACGCCCGCGGGCGTTCCGGCCAGGGTGATCACGGTGCGGTTGGTGTCCTCGCCGGAGGCCACGTCGAGCAGGGCGGCCCCGGGCGCGGTCCGGAGGGTGTCGAGGATCTGGCTGATGATGGCCTGGTCGCGGCCCTCGCTGATGTTCGGCACACATAAGACAGTCGGCGGCATGGCGGATCTCCTCAGTCGTTCTCTAATGAGGGGATGTTGACGTTTCGCTTCTTGGCGAAGGCGACGGCCTCGTCATAGCCGGCGTCGGCGTGGCGGAACACGCCCATGGCCGGGTCGGCGGTCAGCACGCGCTGCAGGCGCTCGGCCTTGTCGGCCGACCCGTCGGCCACGCACACTTGTCCGGCGTGGGTGCTGTTGCCGATGCCCACGCCGCCGCCGTTGTGGATCGACACCCAGTCGGCGCCGCAGACGGTGTTGGCCAGGGCGTTGAGCAAGGCCCAGTCGGCGATGGCGTCCGAGCCGTCCTTCATGCCTTCGGTTTCTCGATTGGGCGAGGCCACCGACCCGCAGTCCAGATGATCTCGCCCGATCACAATTGGCGCCGCGACCTCGCCGGCGGCCACCAGTTCGTTCATACGCACGGCAAAGTCGGCTCGTTCGCCCAGGCCTAGCCAGCAAATGCGCGCCGGCAGGCCTAGATGGGGCACTCGGTCGCGGGCCAGGCGAATCCACCGGCACAGAATGTCGTCGTCGGCGAACATGTCGAGCACCAAGTCGTCGAGCCGATCGATGTCGGCCGGGTCGCCCGATAGCGCGGCCCAACGGAACGGTCCGCGACCTTCGCAGAACAGCGGGCGGATGTAGGCGGGCACAAACCCGGGATAGAGGAACTCGCCGGCGTCGTCACGGACGGTCAGGCCCCCGAGTTCGGCCTGCCCGCGGAGGTTGTTGCCGTAGTCGAACGCAATCGCCCCGCGCTGCTGCATCTGAATGATCGCTTCAGTATGGACGATGATCGCTTCGAGCGATCGCCTGCGGTACTCATCGGGGTCGGCCTCTCGCAAGCGGCGCGTCTCGGCCAGATCGCCGGTCGGCACGTAGTCCAGCAGATCGTGGGCGCTGGTTTGGTCGGTGACGATATCGGGGATCGCTTTTCGGCGGACCAGTTCCGGCAGCACGTCGGCGCAGTTGCCGACCAGCGCAATCGACAACGGCTGCTTGGCCGCCTTGGCCTCGGCCATCCAGGCCAGGGCTTCATCGAGGCTTTCCGTGAGGCGGTCGCAGTAGCCTTCGGTAACGCGGCGCTGGGCGGGGGCGGGGTCGACCTCCACGTCGATTACCACGCCACCGTTCATGGTCACGGCCATGGGTTGGGCTCCACTCATGCCGCCCAGCCCCCCGGTCAGTGTGAACGTGCCGACCAGCGACCCGCCGAAATGGCGCTCCGCCAACGAGGCCAGCGTCTGGTAGGTCCCCTGCAGGATGCCTTGTATGGCGATGTAGATCCAACTGCCGGCTGTCATCTGGCCGTACATAGTAAGGCCCATGGCGTCATAGCGGTCGAAGTTGGCCTGGGTACTCCACGCGGGCACGATGTTGCTGTTAGCGATCAGCACGCGCGGGCTGTGCTCGAACGTCCGAAGAACGCCGACGGCCTTGCCGGACTGGACCAGCAGCGTTTCGTCCGGCTCGAGCGCCGTGAGCGCCGCGACGATGGTGTGGAACTCTTTCCAGTTTCTCGCCGCTCGGCCGGAGCCGCCGTAGACGATCAACTGGTCAGGGCGAATGGCGACTTCGGGGTCGAGGTTATTCTCGAGCATGCGGAGGGCGGCCTCGGCCGACCAACTCTTGCAGCGGAGCGTCGTTCCGCGGGCCGCCCGGATGGGGCCATCCGGCTTGAGCTCCATGAACATAGGCCTTGCGGGCATGAGGGCTCCTTCGGTGGCGGCTAGTTCAACGGGCCGATCGTGTCCTCCACGACCTGGACGAGTTTGCCTGAGGCCAGCAGTTGCTGAACGGTGTAGATGTCGCAGTACAAGGCCCGGTCGTCATCGAGGTGGGGGACCTGTTGACGGATGAGTGTGTGGGCGGCGGCCGTGCCGGCTCCGCAAGGGGCGTCGTGGTAGTCGATGCCCTGGGCTGCGCACAGGAGCTCGATGGCGATAACGTTCTGGACGTTTTCCATGATCTGTCGGGCGTGCCGTGCGGCAATGGTTCCCATCGACACGTGGTCTTCCTGGCCGGCCGAGGTGGGAATGGAGTCCACACTGGCCGGATGGGCCAGGACCTTGTTCTCACTGACCAGCGCGGCGGCTGTGTACTGGCTGATCATCAGCCCGCTGTTGAGGCCGCTCTTGTCGATCAGGAACGGCGGCAGGCCGGATAGGTGGGGGTTGACCAAGCGGTCGATGGTTCGCTCGATGATGTTGGCGATTTCCGACAGGGCGATGCCCAGGAAGTCCGCTGCGAAGGCCAACGGTTCGCCGTGGAAATTGCCGCAGGAGATGACCTCGTCGGTCTCGGCGAACACCAGCGGGTTGTCGGTGGCGGCGTTGATTTCAACCGCCATCACTCGTTCGACGTGGTCGAGGGTATCCATCACCGCGCCGTAGACCTGCGGAATGCAGCGGAGGGTGTAGGCGTCCTGGACCTTTCCGCAATTCTCGTGGGAGGCAATGATGCCGCTGCCGGCTACCAGGCGCCGCATGTTGGTGGCGCAGCGGATCTGCCCGGCGTGGGGACGCGAGGCGTGGATCTTGGCGTCGAAGACCTTGTCGGTCCCCTGGAGGGCTTCGAGACTCATGGCCGTGGCGATTTGGGCGCTGGCGATCAGTCGCTGACCGTCGGCAACCAGGAAGCACCCCAGGGCTGCCATCACTTGGGTGCCGTTGATCAGGGCGAGCCCTTCCTTAGCGCCGAGGGTGATGGGCTTGAGACCGGCCCGCTCGAGGATGCTGGCCGAAGCAACACGTTGGCCATCAATGACGCATTCGCCTTCCCCGACCAGGACCAGCGCCAGATGGGCCAGGGGGGCCAGGTCCCCGCTGGCCCCGACCGAGCCTTGCGAAGGGATGTAAGGGGTGATGTTGGCATTGAGCAACGCCAGCAGCAATTCGATCAGCTCCACCCGCACGCCGGAAAAGCCCTTGGCCAGGGCGTTGGCTCGCAGGAGCACGGTGGCCCGGGCGACCTCGCGGCTGAGCGGCCCGCCCACGCCCACGGCGTGGCTGCGGAGGAGGTTCAGCTGGAGTGTTTCGATGTCCTCGGGGGGAACGACCTGGCTGGCCAGTTCGCCCACGCCGGTGTTGATCCCGTAGACGGGCTGGTCGCCTTGAGCGATTCGCTCGACGAGCTTGCGCGAGGCGGCAATGCCCGGTCTGGCCGAGTCGGCCAATTGGACGCGACCATGATCGCGGCCGACCGCGACGACCTGGTCGATGGTCAGGCTCTGCCCGTCGATGGTGATGATGTTCTGTTCGTTGCTCATAGGTTGCGCCATGATACGTCAAGTAGCAGAGCGAGGGGGCCAGTGCAAATCGTTTTCGACAGGCCGGCGGCGTGGTAGGATGCGCGACCGAGCCTGAAGGAGATTCCCACGATGAACGAGACCTTGGCGAAACGAGCGAGCGCCGCTTCGGCGGCCATGTGGTGGACGGTCCTGATCGGCGCAATTTGGGTGACGGCGGCGTGGCTGATTTGGCTGACCGTGCTGCACAACCAGCGGCGCTGGCTATTGGTCTTGTGGGGGGGGGAGGAATTCGTCAACTGGCACGACGCCTACGCCATTATGATCAAGGCCATCGCCTTCATGAAGATGGTGCTGTTCGGGATGGTCTTGGCTGCGTTCTTTCTGGGCGTGTGGGCCCGCCGACTTCGCAAGGCGGACTGAACCGACGCCTGACAGAGGCACACGCCGACACGCGAGGGGAGGAGGCGCCCCCCATTGAAGCGTGGGGTGGAGTTGGGTAGAATACGCAGCTTCGTAACTCTACGGGTGTTCACTCCGGAGGCACTCCATGGCGAAACGGCGGCTTTGGCAGCGGCCGAACAGCTCTCGATGGATGGCGCCGCTTGCGGCATTCCTGATCGGTGGCGCGTTGGTCGGGTTGCTGGTGGTGATGCTGTTCCTCCAGGATGCGCCGCCGGACCCCGGCGATGAACTGGCCGAACTGGGGGAAACGACCACGCGGGCCGACGGCGACGAGCCCGAAACGGAGCCAACTCCCTCGGCCGAAGCGCCGTCAGCGCCGGCGCAGCCGCTGATCCCGACCCAACCCGCCGAGCCACCGACCACGCAGCCGACATCGACCCCGGCGCCGGCCCCGGCGACCCAGCCGGTCGACCCCGCGGCCAAGCCCATCAAGCCCGACCTCCGTCGGGATGAACCGGCCGAGGCGCCTACGACCGAGCCGGCCGAGGCGCCCACCTCCGCTCCGGCCGAGGCCGCCGCCGAACCGACCCCCGAGGCGCCTGCCGCCGAGCCGAAAGAGCCGCCAACTGCGCCCGTGGCCGAAACGCCCGCGCCCCCCACGGCGGATCCGGAAGACTACATCTTCGGCCTCCCCCCGCACGAGACCGAGCATTACACCATCTATTGCGACATTTCCGCCGAGTTCGTGGCGGACGCGGCGATGCGGTTTGAGCGAATGCACGCCGAGTACTCCGAGCTGTTCGCCGAGGTCCTCAAGCCGAGCCGAGACAAGCAGCTGGTCTTTATCTTCCAGGAGCGTGAGCCGTTCGTCGCTGCCGGTGGGCATCACTTCATGCCGGGCATTAGCCTGGTTACCCAAAGCCCGCCGGGCCCGCGGCTGATGGTGGTCAACCCCACGAACATGATCGACCCGCAACGCGACCATCTGTTGCGGCATGAGGGATGGCACCATTTCAAGGCCTACGACATTCCCAACCGTCTGCCGGTCTGGCTGGACGAAGGGATGGGCGAGTATCTGGGCTACAGTATTTGGACCGGTGACGGGACGGTGCACGGCCTGATTCGTGGGGAAGGATACCACCAGTTGGCGCAGGTCGTTCAATCCGGCCAGGCCATGACGCTTCGGCAATTGCTGTCGCTGACCGATGCAGACTGGATGCAGTCGGTCAATGAAGGGCGAGGCCAGATCGGCTATGCCCAAGCCTGGTCGGTGGTGCACTTCCTGATGTCGGCCGACGGAGGCAAGTACCGACCCGCGCTGGCCCGGTACATCAAGGACATTGTCCGCGGGCGAGACACCAAGCGGTCCAGCGCCGCGATCGTGGCGTTAGAGGGCACCTACCGGCAGTGGCTGCAATCGCTGAATCCTTCCACCACCCATGCCCGGTACTACGAGGCCATGGTGCGGATGCTGTGTAGCTACCTCGGCCGCGCGCACGTCAGAGGGCAACGGTTCGAATCAGCGGCCGAGCTCCTGACCGCGGCGCAGAAAGGCACACTGGATCTGCCGCCGATGGGCGATCCGCAGTGGCTGCCGCCGACCCTGATGCATGGCAAGATGCGACGCATCGAGCGCAAACGGAAGTGAGTCAGCCCAAGGAGTCATCCGGTGTCGCAATCCTGTCCGCCCCTATCGCTGACGACCGACTACGCCAAGGATGTCGGTTGCCCCGAGCCCTACCTGCGACGGATCGCCGAAGCGGGCTTCACACACGTGCATTGGGGCCATCAATGGACGGGAGAATTCCTCTACACGTCGCCCGAGATCGCTCAGATCAAGGCGTGGCTGGCTGAGTTCGGATTGGCCCTGAATGATTTACACGCGTCGCTGGGGATGGAAAAGAACTACGGGTCGACGAAGGAATATGAGCGACAGGCGGGGGTGTTGCTGGTGGCCAATCGCCTGGAGATGACGGCCGAGTTGGGGGCCGATGTCGCGGTCCTGCACATGCCGGGCATGTACGATCAACTCGATCACGTTCCGGACATGTGGGATCAAATCTGGCGCAGCTTCGATGAGCTGCTGCTCGTGATTCGCGCCACCGGCGTTCGGATTGCGATCGAAAACGGGCCCATCCGTCACATCGCCAACATCCTGAGTCGGTACGGGCCCGAGGAGTTCGGCATGTGCTACGACTGCGGGCACGGCAATTTCGGCCACACCAATACCGAGGGGGGCATGGACGAGTTCGAGCCGCTTGCCGATCGCTTGTTGGCCGTCCATCTGCACGACAACGATGGCACGGGCGATCAGCATCTCCTGCCCTTTGAGGGGACGGTCGACTGGGATCGCCTGACGGGCATCCTGGCAAGATCCAGCTACACCAAGCCCGTCAGTTTGGAATCCGGTGTCAGCCCGGCCGATCTGGCGGCTGAACGGGCCTGGCTCGCGCGGGCTCACGCCGCGGCGGCCCGCCTCCATGAGATGATCGAGCGGCATCGGTCCTAGCGGTCACCGGGCGGTCGCCTATTCCTCGTCCTCGTCGTCCGAGGCGCCCAGTGCATCGAGGGCGCCGGTCAGCAGATCGGCGGCGACCAGGTCATCGGCTTCGATCGCCGCCCGGCACGCTTCGTGAAGGGCCTCAACCAGTTCCTGCTCGGCCGGCTGAACGGCCAGGCGGAACGTGACGGCGGCCTCGGCGACCAGGTCTTGATGCGCCTCCTCCGCCATGTCGACCTTGTCGGTGTAGGAGGCGACCGCTTCATTGGCGGCGGCCTCGGCAAAGGTCAGATCCGACTTGGCGAACGCCTTGGTAAGCGGGGTCTCGGGATCGTCGCTCAGAGCGTTGACCGCTTTCTTCAGCCTTAAGGCCTCTTCCAGATCTTCGTCTCCCATGGCGGCGTCATAGGCCGTCTGCAAGACGGTTTGAAGCGGGGCGGCGGCCACGGCCACGTCGGACTGATAAACTTCCAAGGCAGCCTGTTTGTCATCCTCGGCGTCGGTGCGGGCGGCGGCGGTTTGGGTGTCGTAGGTGCTCTTGGCTTCCAGAGCGACGTCCGGCAAGGACTCCCAGTCCACGGCCTCCACATTGAGGCCCTCGTCCTCATCCTCGTCGTCACCATCACCATCGTCGGCGTCATCGTCGGCGTCGTCTTCGTCATCGGGCTCGTCCGGATCGCCGGGGAAGACGGCCGCGTCGTCGAACCAGTAGTTCTCGCCGTCCGGCATGTACTTGGCGGCCTTGCCCTTGTTCTGCCACAGAGACTCGTAGATGGGCACGTCGTTCAGGAACATGCGAATGTAGGCGTTGGCGGGCAGGTACTTGCCGTTGTTGGCTTCCCAGACTCGCTGAGCGGAGATGCCGTACATTCGATACGTGTGGGTGGTGCCCACATCGCGAAGGTAGAAGCTGCGCGAACCAAACGGTGTGGCCTTGTACTTAACGAGCACGGGCGTCTTGTCCTGATCGAAGCACAGAAGCTTGATCTCGGCTCGAAGTCTGACACCCCGGGCGTTGACCCGACGATCCACGCGGTTGATCACCATGATCTGGGTGTAGAAGCTGCGGCTGGCCGTGGTGTGATGCAGGCAGGCGAAGCTGGCGAACTTCAGCCCCTTGGCGACCTTCTATTCGTTGGCCGACAGCTTGTCCTTGGCCTCTTTCAGCAGGTCGGGCCTGCCCTTGGCGGCGGCCGGGGCGAGGCCCCATGGACCGTAGATGCATAGGATTGCCAGTACCAGTGTGAGAATGGTTGTGTTGCGAAAACGTGTCATTGTCAGCATCTCCATGCCCCTATCTTGCCCATCGGATCACTCGCCCTCGTGCCTCGTAGCTTACCGCGCCGCCGAGGGGCCAGCAAGATCGGGGTTGAATTGCGCGGCCACGATTGGGCCTATTCGCCGCGGAGGATCTTGCGCATGCGGAAGTAGGGCAGGCCGTCGTTTTCTTCCACGAACTCGCCCGTCCGCTTGAATCCCAGCGAGGTGTAGAGATCGATCGCGGCATCGTTATCCTGAACGCACGTCAGGCGGATTTCTTGCAGATCGGTATGGCGGTCGGCCTGATCGAGC
Source organism: uncultured Planctomycetaceae bacterium (assembly GCA_964428895.1). GTDB lineage: Bacteria > Planctomycetota > Phycisphaerae > SM23-33 > SM23-33 > HyVt-337. The sequence goes on along the minus strand of CAYRZU010000029.1, from coordinate 7,587 downwards.
AGGGCCGTCATCAGCGCCTCTCCCAGCCCGCGCCCCAGCAGCTTCTGGTGGATGCCGATACCGAAATGCGCCTCGCCGCTCAGCACGTTCGACAGGAACGCGTGTCCCCAGATCGCCCCGGCGTCGTCTCGAAGGACTAGCCCGAGCTCATCGCCGGCCATCTGACGCGCCAAGGGCCCGTCGCGAAGCGTCTCGGCCGTGATCTCCCATCCGTAAGGCCGATACGCTCGCACCACGAAATCGGCCAAGTCGTGGTAGAACGCCAGCAAGGCGGCTACGTCCTCGGCGACGAGGTCGTCGACATGAACATCCCCGGCTGGCTGGTCAGGCTGTGCAGTCATGGGCGGCAATTATGCACGCCCACTACGCCGCTCACAAGTCCGACCGATTATGGCGCCGCCGATTCGGCCGCCTCGACTCCCATGGCTGCCAGGGCGGCTTCGATTTCCGCGATGGCCTGGCGATCGAGTTCATGGGCGGCGGCGATGGCCTTGAGCTCGCGTTGTCGCATCTCGTCGGACCAATCGCCCAGCCCCTTGCCCGACCATGGGCCGATGAAGCCGTCCTTGGTCCCGTAGAACGCGCCGAGAAGTTGGCCCTCTTGCTGATAGAGGTCGGCAGCCTTGAGCAGATGGGCGGCGGCCTGGTCATTCTCGGCCGCATCGGCGTATTCCCGCAGGAACACGGCCGCGGAATTGCGGGCGTCGACGAGGGTCTGAAAGCACCACCAGTGTTCGAAGAACAGCGCCGCCTGTTGCTGTTCGTCGAAAGTCATGGCGTTGCGGATGTCGGCTTCCCAGGCCGTGAAGGCGATCTCGCCCCACAGGTAAAGATAGTTGTTGGGCTCACGGTCGCGATCCGGCTTGCGATGCCAGTTGCGCACCGCGATCTTCAGTGACGCCAGCAGCTGCTCATGTCGACTGGGCGGATCGGTGAACTCTTGGAGAATCCAAATCCACGGACCGGTCTTGGTGGCCGGCAGGACGATGGGCTCATCACCGCCGAAGAAGTGGTACCACAGGAACGACTCGCCATCGTTGTCGTAGCCGAAGGCGACCGCCACGTTCAAGTCTGGCCCATAGCCGATGATGGGGAATCCGGCGTCGATGGAGGCGACCATCTGACCGGCGAACCGTTGCATCTGCGGGTCGTCCTCGTGTTCCATGATGTCGATGTCGTTGAACTGCCAGCCGGTCGCCCACGACACGGCGGCGCGTTCTTCGGGGAACTCGCCGACCGGCACGGACGGACACCACCCCTCGTCGCTCGGCGCCCACCGGAACCGAAACGCCAGGCCCGAGTAGCCCATGATCTGAGCGTAGCTGTAGGGGTGGGCCGTAACCGACAGCGCCGCTTCCGTCGCGCCGGCGAAGGTCGTATCGCCACTCTTGCCCCAGCCAAGGCTTGGAACCCCTTCGATCACTACGCGCCCGGCGGGCGTTGCCGCGGCCGGGTCGAAGGTGGCGATGGTCTCGCCATCGAGCGTGACGGTCATTGGCCATTCGTCGATGGTTGGCAGGGGAATCCACGCGACGGCCATGCCGGCGGCGTCGAGAACCATCGTTGCTGTGGTCTGTCCTATCGCGGCGACTTGCCCGGCGCGGTCGGCCCGGGCCGTCACGCGGATGCTATCGATCAGCCCGTGGGCGTTCTTGACCGGCGTGGCCATTCCCGCCATGGCCGGACTGGCCTTGGCGGCCAAACGGACCCGATAGGAGATCGACGGATTGTCCGGCGTGCCCGTGGCCGGATACCACATGAGCCCGTGCATCTCGAGATCCTCGCCGGCCTTGTCAACGTCCAGGGCGATTAGCTGGACACGCAATTCCTCGCCTTCAGAGGCTTTGACGCCAATCAAGTCCCACGGCACGAGCAGGTCCAGGGCGTAGCCGTCATCCAGCTTGGTCCGCTGGGCGACAGCCCCACTCGGTTGGTCCGAGCGGGGATCATGCATGACGCGGGGCTCGGGCTGCTCGTCGGTCATGCCCGGCTCGACCACCACGCGCAGCATTTGGCCGTCGGAGGGCTTGACGTATAGGAGGACGCAGTCGGCCTGGTTGCCCCATAGCTTCTTGAGGTCCTCAGCGGATACGAAGTCGTCATCGCGGACACGAGCGCCGACCAGCAGGCCCTGGTCGGACCAGGCCAGCGTGAACTGAGCGTCGAAATCGTCCTTGTCCTGCGGCTCGAAGATCGGCGAGAGCATATCGATCGTGTAGGCCCCTCTGGCCTCGTCTCCCGCACCAAAGTCCGGCGTGTCGGACGCTCTTGGGATATCGAATGCCGGCTCGGACCGGACAAGCTGACGGGTCCGTTCGACCGACGGCGCCCCCTCAGCCGACGCCCGCTCGATCAAGCAGATGCGCTTGTTGTCCGGATCCAACGCCCAAAGGTTCTTTCCGTCCCAGGCGACGGGTTGAAAACCGAACGGCCTTTCGGCCCAGTCGAGCATCTTGCCGTCCGGCGTGCTTTTGACCAATGACGGAGCCATGAAGCCGACGGCCCAGATCGTCTCACCGTCACTGGCCATGTAGTCGGGCATGCCCGCGGCGACGGCCGCATAGGTCTGCTCGGGCTCGGCCTCGGCGTCGTCGAGATCGACGATCCACACCCCGCCGCCCCAGCCGTCGCAGGCGTAGATTTGTCGACCGACGCGGGTGGCCCCGGTGATGTCCGTGGTCCGGGGCAGGGGGAACTGGCGGATGACCTTGCCGGTGGCTGCGTCGATCTCATGGACCGTGTCGGTGCGGACGTCCTTCTCGCCGAAGCTCGAGAGATAGAACACGCCGTCGCCGGCGGCAAGGGTCATGTGGTGGTGGCCGGGGATCGACTCGATCGTCAGACGGCTCAGTACGCGCCCGTCTTCGGGCGAAATTTCGATAATGGCGGGCCCGGTCATGTCCAGCACCCACAGGCGGCCGTCAACTGCGCAGACATTCCGCGGCCTCCCTCCCGGGGCGGGCAGGGCGCGGATGATCTTCCAGTCGGCCGGCAGCGGAGGCAGCTGTCGCAATTCCTCCAGCAGGCCATGTGCGGCCAACGTGCGAAGGACTATGAAGGTCTTATCGCCGCCGTGACCCTCTCGCCAATGGCCGTCCGCCTGCTGGGCGCGAAGCAGCATCGGCACAAGTCTGCGGACCAAGCGCGTGGCCGTGGGATGATCGATCTCACCGAGGACCTCGATCATGCTCCAAGACGAACACAAGGCCAGCATGCTGCTGCAGCCGGGCGCTGCGATAGCTTCATCGGCCCAGGCGAGCGTCGATTCGACGGCATCATTGACGGGGGCAACGTCGCGGCCGACCCATAGGTCCACAAGCTGCGCGAACGGCGTGCCCGGACAGCCCTTGCCCCAAAGCTCGGGCATCCTGGCGGCCAGGCCTTCCAGTCTGACCTTGATGGCCGGGTGGTCGGTCTTACCTAGCAGGCACAATACATGCACCGCATCTCCCGGCGCCTCGGGCCAATCGGCCTCCGGCAGTTCGGCGATGGCGTGTTCCACGAACGCGATGGCCCGCTGCATCTCCGGCCGATCCGGCGAGTAGCCCTCCTGCAGTAGTCGCCGCAGCTTCAGGGCGGTCGCTTCCAGGGGTGGCCGATCATCGTCTTCAACGCTGCCGTCATCGGTCTGTGAGGCGAAGGCCTCCGCAACGTGCGAGTCTATCTGGGCGGCATCTCCTGGGTATGGCGTCTCTAGTAGCACCGTGCGCACGAAAGAAGCGTCTACACTCCCATCGTTAGCGACGACCTCCACGGGATCGTACCGAAAGCCGTATTCGAATGATTGGGTGGGCATGGCGACCTCCCGGACGGGTTGTTCCGCCGGTGTTTCTTGTTGAGTGTCCTTGCAGCTGGCGACGGCCGTCGCAATCACCAGCGCCAATGGCAGTGCATGTCGTACGTACATGGTTGAGTACTCCTAGAGCATGTTCCCGGAGGACCATTGTGGCGGTTTGCCGCCGTGTTCTCGAAGGATTTGGATCAGCAGGCCGACATGATGATGCGTATGCCGAAATGCGTACATGAGATTCTCGATCCCGGTGCCGTCGCCCTTTCTGGTCTTGTCTACCAGTTGCTCATCCGACAGCGACGAAAGGGCCTCAAGCACGTGGTGCCTGACGTCGGCCAGAAGGGCCAGAACCGCCTGCCGAGTAGGCGGCGGATCCTCGCCGGGATCGTGCGGCAGGCACTTGGCGGGGATGTTCAGTATATGTCCCATAGCCAGGGACGAAACCGCGTGGTAAGCCTCCCATGCCGGCCTGGGCGTTCGTTTCAAATCGTTACGGAACCACAACTCGTCCGAGTACCGGTTGATGGTCACGGTCAGTAAATCAGCCAGGTGCTTGAACTGGCGAGTGAAGCTAAGGACTATGCGTTTGTCCGATGGCATCTAATCACCCATCGCCGCCAGGGCGGCTTTGATTTCATCGATGGCAACACGTTCGTCGGCCAGGTTGGCGGCCATGATGTCGGCTTCGATGGTGCGGTTCTCGGGCGTCCAACTTTCATCCCATGGATGATCGATGCAGTGACGACCATCATACATGCGTTCGGCGACGTTGCCGTATTTCTGGGCGGCGGCCAAGAGATGCTTGGATGCTTCGCCGCCCAGTTCGTCAGCGATGAGTCGCAGGTAGTCGGCCGCGGCCTGTCGCGAGGTGAGCAGGATCGCATAGCCGTAGGCGTTGGCGTGCAGGTTTACTTCCTCGGGCGGGTTGCGGAGACCGTCGATCCACCACTCATAGGCCGTAAAGCCGTGCGCGTCGCCTCCTTCGTCGGGGGCGGGCATCTCGGCGAGCTCAGTGGCCATCCGCAGGGATTCGACAATCGCCTCGCGCCGGTCCATGGGCTCAGCCGCCTTCCGCGGGGCCAGGGCATACCAGGCTGGGTCCATGAAGCCGGTTGGGAAGTCCTGTTCGGTATAGGCGGGTGGGCCACCGGCGTAAGGCTTACAGATGTAGCTCTCGCCGCCATCGCGATAGCCGACAATCAGGCTGAACTCGCCGTCCATGTAGAGGACAGGTAGGCCCGCGTTGATACGCTCCACGACGACCTCGCGGAGGCGAGCGACGCCTTCAGCGTCCTTACCTTCGCTCAGTCCGATCATCTCCAAATCGAGGCCGAAGACGTCCGGTGCATGCTCATAGGCCTTGCCCGCCCCCGTCACGAACGAACTGGGGCACCACGGCTTCTGCATCTGGAGATCGAAGGCGGCCCCGCTGAGGCCCATGACCTCGGCGAAACTCACGTTGTGGCCGGCGGCGCGAGCGACCTCGCGAATGACCGCGATATATGAATCCTGCCGACCGAAGAAGCCGCCGCCCCAATCCATCGTCTCCATACCGGTCAGCATGGCGCTGTCGCCGTCGGTGACGAGGGTGATGGGCTCTTCCCTGTCGGGGATGCGCCTGTCGATCTGCAATTGGGCGATGCATTGGCCAGCCAGCATCACGCGGGGGCGCCGCAGGGGCGTAGCCGGGGCCGGCAGGGGCAGGGGAATCGAACCAATGGCGTAGCTGGAGTGTTCATCGGTCATCAGCACAGCCTGGGCGAGCGTATTGTCGCCATCGAGGACGGTGACGGTTTCGCCCGCCAGGTCGCTGTTGGCGGTTACGGCCAGGTCATATCGCCCATCAGGGGCGCCGCCTTCGACGACGGCCGTTACGGCGGGGCTGGCGGTTTTGCTCAGACGGAGCGGGTGGGTCTGAGAGGTGTTGGTTCTCGTGGCGAGGCCCGGGAACCAGAATGCCCCGACCATGGGCGCGTTGGGGTCGGTCGAGTCGCGGTCCAGCAGGATCAGTTGCACGCCGATCTCGTCTCCGACGGCCGGTGTGAGTTGGAGGGCGGCCCACGACACGAAGACATCCAGCACGTAGCCGCCGTCGACCTTGGTCCGCGCCACGCGAACGGCGGCGTCGGCGTCCGCGCCGACGCGATGGAACGTCTCCTCTGACGAGTCCTCGGGCGGGGTGAGGGAATCATTGCACAGCGCCCGGACATCTGGCTGACCGTCACTCATGCCCGGTGAGATCACGATGCGACGGACGCCCCTTTCGCCGCGTTCGGGAGCGACATATAGAAGGATGCAGTCGCCGTTGTTTTCCCACAGGTCCTGATCGGTATCGGCCTCGACGGCTTGGTCGTCGCCGACCGCCAGATTCAGCAGGAGCCCGTCGGCGTTCCAGGCCAGGGCCAGCCCCGTAGGCATCGTGCGGAACATGGTAATGTCGTCATTCTCCCCGAAGTGCACGGTTCCGCGGCCTAGTTGATGGAAGGCATCCACACGAAAGCCGCGGCCGGCCCAATCGTCTCCGAAGGCGGCCGTCTCAAGGCGCGGAATGTCGTAGGTGGCCTTGGGCCGGGCGACGGACATCTTCACCCGGGACGTGTCCGGGGCTGGGGTGGCCGTCAGGGCGAGGCCGGACTCGGTCTTGGCGATCAGACAGAGGCGATCGTCGCCGCTATCGAGCACCCATAGGTCGTCGCCATCGCTGGTTACGCCGGTCGTGTGGTGGCCGAACGGTGCCTCTCCCCATGCACCGTCGGGGCCACCTTGCAGTACCGGCGGGCCTTCCTCGAAATCGTAGACATGCCATGTCGTGCCCGGCCATTCGCTCATCGGGGCTTCCTGTGCGGATCCGTCCCCGTCGACATCGACCAGGACAAGTTCCTCAATGTCCCAATCGTCCTCAACGAACTCTTTGACGCGGATCACGGCGAGCCTGCCGTCGGCCCAAGCGATGTTGCGAACGTCCGATGGGAGTGTCGTCCGGGTCAGTTCTGCGCCATCTTCAGGGGAGAGCCCGACGGCTTCGCCGGTGGCCTTGTCGTAGAACCACAGCCGCCCACCGCCGACGGTCAGCATCGATAGCTCACCCTCGGGCGCGGGGATGGCGCGGACGATCTCCCAATCGGCCGGCAGGGGGGGAGCCTGTCGCAGCGCATCGAGCAGGTTATGTTTGATCAGCGCCCGCAGCACGATGTAGGTGGCGCTATCGGGGCCGTAACCGAGATGCTTATCGCCACCCCACGTGCCGTCGGCCTGCTGGGTTCGCAGGATCATCGGGATCTGTTTGATGACGATCGGACGCGACAGCGGATGATCGATCACGCCGGCTGCGTCGAGGTAGCCGAACGGATCGAGGAACCCTTGCCACCCCTTGCCGGTCTGAACGCTCTCAAGCAGCACGTTCATGCCGCGATCTAGAGCGGGCGTGATATCTGCCTGCGCCCGGCCCGACCACATGCCGCGCGTGCAGACCTGTCCTCCCCACGGGCACAGGCTGAAGAAGTCCATCGTCATGACCTGGCTGGCATGCTGTCGCGTGGATCGCGCGAGCAGCTCGGCATCGTGATAGCCGGCCCAGTCGACGACATACACTGCGTACCCGCCCAGGATGCCGTCATCGCCGAGCTCTTCATCGCTACAGATGAACTCGACCGCCGTCTTCACTTCCGGCCGATCCGGATCGCAGCCCAGCCGCGATAGGCGAATCAGCTGGCCGGTGGTGTTGTTGTCTCCCAGGCTGCCATCGGGCAGCTATTCCGCAAAGCACTTTTTTTTCTCTCATTAACCTCTTTCTGTAG
>CAYRZU010000028.1:0-39740 GCA_964428895.1 uncultured Planctomycetaceae bacterium | reverse complement strand
GCGCCCCGGCTGGCCCGGTTGACGGTTTTGGCACCTGGGGATATCATAGAACTACCGCTTAGCCGCTACGATCCGCCTACGCCTGCCCTTGTCCGGCCGACGGGCTGGTCAGCCCGGCGGGCCCAACTGAGACCCCCCAATGATCCACACCACGGCTCGATCTTGGCGCTTGGCTGGCCTGATTGCGGCAACGGCCGTCTTCGGTGCGTTGGCGACATGGTGGGGGCGGTCACCTTCGGAGATCGCCCACCTGGCGCTGGTACCGGCGGTGATTGCCTATGTCGCGCTCTATCGGCCGTCGTGGTCTCGCCAGCTAGCGACCCGGCATCTGGTCTATTTTGCGATGCTGGGTGTGCTGGCGGCCGCCTACCTGGTGGCGATGGCCCGGACCAGCCCTGTCCTCCGCGTTCGCTGGAGCGAGTGGGCCTGGGCCGTCTACATGCTACTGGCCATTCACGTGGTGGTGGTGCTGGTCGACCTGAACGTTCGCAAGGCCGCCGCCTGGGCGACCCGGCCGGCGGCGTCGCGACATCCGGCCCTGGCCCGAGCGGCCGCCGGAGGGATCCGGGTCACCGTTCTGCTGGCGGTGATCGCCCCGTATATCATGGCCACCTTCATGACGCACTGGGTCAAGCTCGCCGAACCGGCCGGCCCGGCCGACAGCCTCGGGCCCGCCTGCCGGCGCGTCAACTTCGAGACGGCCGACGGCATCCAGTTGGCCGGATGGTACCTACCGGCGGCCAAGGGGCCGACCGACGCGACGGTCATCATCGCCCCCAGTCATGCGCCGTCGCGGACCTCGGTGCTGTGCCGGGCCCACCTGCTGGCCAAGGACTTCAACGTGTTCTTCTACGACGGGCGAGGCCAGCGCAATAGTGGCGGCCACACACATACCTCGGGGCAGTTGGAAGCCCGGGATGCCGTCGCGGCTGTCTCCTACGTTAAGACGCATTACCCCCAAGCGGCGCGCCACGTCTTCGGCGTGGGCATCCGCGAAGGCGCGCTGGCCATGACGGCCGCGGCCGCCCGGGATGATCGCATCGAAGCGCTCGTGCTGGACGACCCGGTCTCTGCCTACCCCGTGCTGGACCAGTTGACCGCCCCCCTGCCGGGCGCCTTGGCGGGCTACGTGCGTCAGGCCACGCTGCTGATTGCCTCAGCCGAGACCGGCTGCAACCTGATGGCCGGACCCCAGACCGATCTGGCCTCCCTGGCCCCGCGGCCGATCCTGCTGATCTGCAATGCCGACCGGCCCGCCGAACAGCACGCCTATGCCGCCGGACTGGCCTCGGCGGCGCGCGGACCGGTGGGCGTGTGGGTCACCCCCGGATTTGGGCTCGAAGAGAGGCTGCAGCAATCGGACACCTACCGCGGCTTTGTGTACGCCATGCTGGAATCGGTCCGCAGAGGCTGGGACCCCATCATGCCCAGCGAACGCGGGTAGGACCCCAAAGACGACCGATCGGGTCGACCGGGCTTAATCGTCCCGGTCCCAACCGCCCCACTTCCAGTTCTTGTGCCAACCAACGCGACGGCTAGGTCGATCACCCTGACGAGCCCAAGGCCTACGGTGATAGCGACTGCGGCGCGACTTCCACTGCTGCCACCACTGCTGCCACCACTGTCGCCATTCGTCACGGTTCCGCCGATAGTCGTCGAAATCGGTGTCGGCGTTGAAGGTCTCCGGGACGTCGGGGAGGTCCTCGTCGTCATCGGTGACGGGCCGAACGGACAGGTCGTACGTCAACGGGTCCGCCTGCGTCCGCTCGAAGCTGAGCACATAGATGATGTCCGGCAAGACTTCCGCCTTGCAGTCGTAGGGTGTCTGGGGCGGCTGACCCGTTTCCAGCAGGCTCAACCCCCACGCCATCGCGTAGGCGCTCGGGCCAACGTAGTTCATCCGCGTCTGACTGGCGGTTTCGGTCCGAATGGCCCCATCCACTTGCGTCAGGATGGTCGCCGCCATGATCGAACTAAGCATGACGAACACCGTCGTGCCGATCAGCGCGTGACCGGTTTGTCGTCGCGCGATCATAATTCCAGGCTCCAGTTGATCGTCGCCTGCCGTTCGAGATCGTCGAACTGCACCACGACGGTAATGGTGTAAAGGTTGTCCCCCGTCTCCTGGACGAAGAACGTGGTCACCCCCTCGGCCACCACGATACGCGTGCCGGTCGATTGGTCCTCGCGATATAGTTTGCCGTCGGTCAGCACGTACTCGACCAATGCGTCCGGGCTGCCCCAGTCGGCCTCGCCGTTGGGCGTCGGGCCGCCGTCCTTGCATAACAGCACGCGGTCGTCTTCCAGGATCGATGCGCCGACCGCGGCCCCGATGTCGCTGGTCAACCCCTCCAACGCCAATGACAACTCCTGAGACGCCCGCACCCGCGTGGTCAAGTCCTTACGCTCCACCGCATAGAACCGCCAGAACTGGGCCGTGATCATCGCCATCAGGCCCATCAGCACCGAAACCACCATCAGCTCCAACAGCGTGAAGCCATGTCGTTTCTGGCATCTCATTCTGGTGCGGGAGTCAATCATCAATCGTCGTCATCTCCTCCCACGCCCTCGGCCACGGCCTCGCCCTCGGCTTCGATCATCATCGTCGTCGTCATCGTCACTATCGCTGTCCGAACTGCGCCGCCAGCTCCACCGGCCTCCCCAGCCGCGGCCACGGCGGCGACACGAGCGTGCCTGGTCGTCTTCGTCGTCGTCAATCTCGGTTAGTTCGACCTCCATCGAGGCCGTCCCCGCCGCGAGGTCTCGCTCCTGGCCCGACACAGCCAGTTCGTGGGCCTGTTCGCCCAGGACGCCCGGCATCCAGGAGTCCTGCCCGGGTTGGTCGGACATCTCGGCAGGCAGGTCCTGCTTTCGGAGCCAGCGGTTGGACTGGGTCGCCACGTGATACGTGGGGTTGTCGACACACCACTCCTCCAGCTGGCGGACCTGTCGACTTTGCATGGCCGACAGGCCGGCCATCCCCATCAACCCCACCGATAGCAGCACCATCGAGACCTGCAGCTCGAGCATGGTAAACGCACGCCGTCCGCGCCGGCCCATGCCGCCGCGCCGCCGATAACTGCCGGATGATGTCGTTCTCATTGCCATCGCTCTGTGGTGGCTACTCCGGCGGAGTCAGAATCGTTCCATTGGAATGTCGGATATCGCCGCTCAGCTCGCCACTTTGATCGATCTGAATGGCGCCACTCCAGACCTCGCTATCACTCCGCCGGGCCCGGGCGGTGAAAGCGCCGTCGCCGGCGTTGAGGACCTCGTAAACGAACGACGCATCCGGGTCGCTCTGGGTAGCCGCGTAGGATGCATCGACCAGGTCCAGCGTCTGCAGTTCCGCCAAGCTCGAGGCGAAGACGCGTCGATCCAGCCAGTAGATCCGCTGGGCCGACCAGACGCCCTGAAGCTTGGTCGCGGCCGCATCGACCCGGGCCTGCTCTAACGCCTTGGTGTAAAGCGGAATGGCCATACTCGCCATCACGCCCACGATGATCAGCACGATGCTCAGTTCGACCAGCGTAAAGGCCGCCCTCTCCCGCCGGCGTCCGGCCGCTCTGTCTAGCGTGGTTCTCATCGTCATACTCGCCGCATGTCTGCCGCTAGAGCGCCGCGAACAGTCGATCGCTCAGAAGCGGGAAGGTTACGTCCGACAGCAGCGACTCGAACGCGGCGCCGCCGATAGCGCCCTCGCCTTCGATCTTGGACCAACGTACGGTCGCACGAATCGACTCGGCCTTGGCGTTGGACCCGTACCCAAAGTGAAACACGAACGTCACGTGGGTGTCGGGTTTAATGAACTTCTCGCAGTAGAACGCCACGCCGCCGCGGCTGAGGTTGATGCTCGCCCCGGCCAAGTGATTGCGGGAGTCCTCGTCGATGATCGTCAAGGACATCGCCACCGGCACGTGGTCAAAACGTCGTCGTTCCTGTCCCATTGCTGTCCTCCATCCCCGTGTTCGTCGAACCTAGCCGGGCCCCGACGCGATCTGGAACATCGGCATGTAGACCGACATCAGAATCACCGCCACCGTCACGCCCATGAACAGAATAACGACCGGCTCGACCGCACCGGTCAGGCGCTCGACCATCGATGTGACCTTCTGGCGGTAATAGACCGCCATTTCCTGCAGCACGTTGGCCATCTCGCCGGATTCCTCGCCGACTTTGACCATCGAGATCATCATGGACGTGAACAGCCCCGACTCCTCTCCGGCGCTGGCCATGCCCCCGCCGGCCGCCACGCGACCCTCGATCTTCTTGAGCGCCTCCCGGTAGACGGTGTTGTTGTGGAACACCCCCTTCATCGACCCAATAGTCTCCAACAACGGCAGACCCGATCTGAGCAGTAGCACCATGTTCGTCGCGAACCGTTCCATCGACACCTGCACCACGCACTCGCCCACCATGGGCATGGTGAGCATGGCCTGGTCCTTCAGGGCCTTGCCCGTCGGGGTGCGCAAATACTGGCGAAGCCCGAAGAACGCCGCAACACATCCCGCCGTCAAGTAGAGCCCGTTGGCCTGCAGGAAATTCGATAGCCCCACCACCTTCTGCGTGATCTGCGGCAGTTCCGAATCGAACTCCTTGAAGAAGTCCGCGAAGGTCGGCACGACCTTCCACAGCATCACCACGATCGCCAGCACCGCCACCACCGCCATGATGCAGGGATAGATCAGCGAGGAAATCAGCTTGGCCCGCATTTCGCGAACCGAAACGATGTATTCGGTCAGGCTCGTCAGCACGTCAGCCAACTGACCCGAGGCCTCGCCGGTCTTGATGACTTCGATCCACTGGCGGTCGAACACCTTGGGGTAATCCGACGCCGCCTGGTGCAGCGATTGGCCGCCAGCCACGCGATCGGCCAGCGAGGCGATGACCTCGGACATCTTCTGAGACTGGCTCTGGACGGACGCAATCCGCAATCCCTCCAACAATGGCGTGCCCGCCGCGAACAGCGTGGTCAACTGCTGGAAGAACTGGAGCTGGTCGTCGGACTTGATCTTCGGGTGCCGCTTGGAGGACGTCCGAATGTGCTTCTGCAGAAAGGTCTGGCCGCCGGGCTGTTCTGTCGTTGCTTGTGACATAGCGGCTCCTCACTCTCCCTCGCCCGTGATCACGTCGAGGACCTCTTCCAGACTGGTCAGCCCTTCTCGGACCTTCTCCAGCCCGGCGTCGCCCAACAGGGTCATGCCCTCGGCCCGAGCCGTGGCGCGCAGTTCCGGAAGCGGCGCGCCCGAGCCGATCACGTCCCGCAGCTTGGGCGTAACTCGCACCACCTCGAATAGCCCCACGCGACCTTTGTAGCCGGCACCGCGGCAGGTCTCACACCCGTCCGGGGTCGGGCGGAAGTAATCCTGCGAGGGATCCAGTTCAAACTTCTCGGCGGTTTGGGCGTCGAGCTTGTAGGCCTCCTTGCAGTCCGAGCAGAGGCGCCGCACCAGCCGCTGGGCCTCCACCAACCGCAAGGCCGAGGCCAACAGGAACCGCTCGGCCCCCATGTCGGTCAGACGGTTGATGCTGGCCAGCGCATCATTGGTGTGCAGCGTGGACAGCACCATGTGGCCGGTCAGGGCCGCCCGCAAACAGATCTGGGCGGTCTCCTGGTCGCGGACCTCGCCAACCATAATGATGTCGGGGTCCTGCCGTAGGAATGCCCGCAACGCCGAGGCAAAGGTCAGGCCGATCTGGCTCCGCACGTGCACCTGGTTCATGCCCTCGAACTTGTACGCCACCGGATCTTCGGTGGTCATGATGTTCACGTCGGGCTTGTTCAGCAGGTTCAGCGTGGCGTACAGCGTGGTGGATTTGCCGCTACCGGTCGGCCCGGTCACCAACAACAGCCCGTGGGGACTCTCGGCCGCAATCTGGAAATCGTCAGCCTGCTTCCGGTTGAAGCCCAGTTCGGTCAGGTCTTCGGGAATCTTGCCCTTGGCCAGAATACGCAGCACCATCTTCTCGCCGTAGACGGTGGGGACCGTGTTCACACGAAGGTCCACGCGTGTCTCCCCGAGGGTCAGCGCGATCGCGCCGTCCTGCGGCACACGCCGCTCGGCGATGTCCATCTTGGAGAGCACCTTCAGGCGGCTGACCATGGGAACGTACATGGCCTTGGGCGGGGGGGAGATCTCGTGCAGGCGCCCGTCGAGCCGCATGCGGACCTTAATGTTCTCCTCGAACGGTTCGATATGAATGTCGCTGGCGCCGGTCTTGATGGCCATCGACAGGATGTGGTTGACCAACCGAATGACGTGGCTGTCGCGGCCCTTGGCGATGGGACGATCCAGATCGACAATCGTCTCGATGTCGTCATCGTCGTCGCCTCCCTGATCGGTATGAGCTTCGGTGGCGATTTCCTTGACGAAGTCTCGCTTGCCGAATATCTCACCCAGGGCCTCATCGATCACGCCCAGCGGCGCTACCATCGGACAGATCACCAACCCCGTGACCAACTGGATTTCCTCCATCACGGTCAGATTGGTCGGGTTGGCGAACGCCACCCGCAGCGCTCCGTCCCGGGCCATCAGCGGCACGGCGAGGTTTTCGCGGCAGATCCTTTCGCCGACCAGCTCGGCGATCTCGGCGTTAGCGGCCAGCGGGCCGTCATCCAGAATCAGAGGCAATCGGAAGTGTTCGGCGTAGACACCGGCGATGTCCTGTTCGGTGGCGAGTTCTTCCTCGACCAACGCCCCTTCGATCGGACCGGAACTCTCGACCAATGCCGCTTGGACCTTGGGTAGGTCCTCCTCCTTCAGCAGGCCGTGCTGAAGCAGCAACTGCACCAGGAATGGTTGACGGTCCGAGACCAGCGCGTCAGTCATGACGAAGCTCCTGAAACTCATCCGACGGGGTGATGGCCCCCCCGCGGTCCAATGTCGGAATCGTTAGGGTCGCCTGGTGCTTGCCGAAGCTCAGCTCGACCGTTTCGACGCCAATGGCCTCCACCCGCCAGCAGCTCTCCGGATCGGTCCCCCCGACCAGCGAGCCGACCTCTTGGATATTGCCGTCGATGATAGCCAACCGACCGGTATCGCCGCCGACGATGGCCATCAGGTTCCGCGGGATCGACGGGCGTTTTCGCTTCACCGGCTTGGGCTCCGGCGCGACAGGCGCTGTCGGCTGTGTGGTAGCCTTGCTGGGTTGAGTGGTCGGCGCCACCGGCGCCGAGGGCGCCTTGGGCGGAACGATGTCTTTCCGGTAGCTGGACCAGTGGACGTCGAAGGGATCGCGCCCGGCCGGACTGGCCGCGTCGGCCGGATCGAGCAAGGTCGGATTCAACGCGTCGGCCGCGATGGCCGGCGTTTCCGTTTCCTGCGTGACCACCAAGCCGCTGGTCGTGGTTGCCGAGTACGTCAGATAGGCAATCATCGCCAGCGCCAGGTAGGGCGCGAATGTGTTAACCTTGTTTAGCATTCTTCCGGGCCAATCCCAGGATGATGACCTTCATCACCAACGTGTCCGGCTGCTTCTCAAATCGGATCGAATCCACGCGAAGCAGCCGATCCGATGTCTCCAGCCATTCGACGAACTGCTGTAGCTTGGGGTAGACCCCCTCGACTTCGACCGACAGCGTCACCGTGCGGAACGGCCCCACCTTCATGGGCTGACGGCTTTCCATGTCACGTAGTTTCAGGCGTGTCTCGCGGAGGCCGTCCAGGATGTACTGCACCCATTCGTTGGTGTCCGACTGCTGCGGAATGCGGGGGTCGTAAGACTCGATTTCCTTGCGGAGAATCTCCACGTCGCGGACCGCCTCGAATCGCCGCTTCTCCGCCGACAGCCCTGAACGCCCCGCCTGGATCTTCTTGGACATCGGGTTGTAGATCGCGAACATCCCCACCACGATCGACAGACCGATCACCGTCAGCCTCAGCTTGATTGGATCGGACAGATGCTTGACCGCCAGGGCCTTGTACTGCTCGATCTTCTCTTTGTCGATGCCGGTATCCATGAAGGTCTCTCGCGCGGGGCTGGCCGCTATTTGCCCTTGGGCATGCCAAGGATCGTGAACAGGGCGATCTCCTCGCGGCCGTCACGCCGCCACTTGATCTCGGCCAATTTGACGATGGGGTAATCCTTCTTCAGCAGGTCCACGTCCCGCAGGCTCTCCAGGAAGGCGTCGATCTCCGGGGGGGCCTTCTCGCGGTCGCTGAACTTGGCGATGCCGCGAATGGTGATGGAGTTGTTGGTCTTGCGAACGTGCTTCTTGGCGGCCATTTCCTTCATCTCGCAGAAGGCAGTGATATTGGTCAGGCACGCGTTGGCCGGCAGGCGGGTGGGCAGGTCGCGCAGGTAGTTGCTCCAAAGGATCCGCGAGGACAGGAACTTCTCGACAGCGCTGACTTCGCCGGCCAGGAGCTTCTTCTCTTTGACGATATCCCGGGTGCTTGTGCCGTTGGCCCAGACGTGCGTCATGAGTTGCCGCTTGATGTTACTGGCGTCGGTCGTCAGGGAGGTCGCCTCGTTCCACAAGGTGTAGCCCATGCCTACCAGCAGCACCACCATGAACATCGCCAACTTCCAGGGAAAGATGTCCTTGATCGTCGGCGGCGGACGGTGCGACAGAAGCAGATTCGGGCCGGCCTTGTCGGTATCCTTGGCTGCGGCCGCCAGGGCCAGGCCGTACTGCTGGTCCGTCGGGCCCTCGTCGCCGCCAGTCTTGGTCTCGAAGCCGGTCTCTTCGGTCAGCCGGCCGCCCAGGTCATCCGCGACCTGCCCCTGCAGCAGCAGGCCGGATAGCTTCATGATGCTCAGCTTCTGCGCGGCGTGGACCTGCAAGAACCGAACGGCCGAGGTGATCGCGGCGACCGGGTCCTCGTCCAAGGTGAATCGACGCCACAGAACGGGCTTGCCGTCGATCATGATCATGGCCACGCCGCTGCTGTCGGTCAGTTGTACGCGGACGTATTGCTTCCACTTCTTGGGAATCTTGGCCTTCTTGTCCGGCAACTGCGGCAGCGACCACGGGGCCGGCTCGAGACGCGCCTTCTTGGCGCCGACGGATTCGAGGGCGCTGACAATCGCAGCCACCCGGTCGCGGTTGGCCGCGGCGATGCAGTAAGCGTCCGACCCGCCCAGCTTGACCTTCACGAAGTCGGCGCTGGCGGCGTCCTGATCCAAAGCCCCTGACGCCCCGCAGGCGTCCAGGAGAGATTGCGTGGTTGGCGCTTCGGTCCCCTCGGTCGACAGAACGCAGGTGGTGAAGAACGCCTGCTCGGCGGTCAGGCCGATGCAAATGGGCAGGTTCTTGAGCTTCTTGGACGAATACCGCTCGGTCAGCCACGCTTTGATCGCGGGACCGACATCTTCAGCGGCAACGTCCTTGCTTTCGGACACGGTCGTCACCGGGCCGGCTGGCGAGCTGGCCGCCTCGGTGAAGACAATCCGCCCGTCAGCCAGGTACACACCGAGGGCCTGACCCCAGTGCACTTTGGCCAACACATTTGCCACGCAGCATCCTCCAACGAACACATCGTGACGGCTGCACTTGCGCAGTCGTCCTCCTGTAATACTTCGACCAGATATGACCGGGGGTTAACTACCACCCCGCGAACGGCCTCCCCTTAACTCCTTGACATGACAGCAAAAAGGGCGACGACCGAAGTCGCCGCCCTTTTTCTTGCTCAACTGTGATACGCCGCTAGGTTGCGGCGGATCACATCAACTTACGTCTGCATCGGGTTGATGTCTTCGTGGTCGGCAATGGTGCTGTTGTCAGCATCGTAGCCTTCCTCGGTGAAGGTGACGGTGTACTCACCGTAACCGGCCGATGCACCCGCACGCGTCAGCGACAGCGTCCAGGAATCTTCCAGGTCGCCGGTGCTGCCGGCGGCAAACGAGCCGACCGAGAAATACTTCGGGGCCGTCAGCTTGATGTCCAGGTCAGCCATGTCGTCAGCATACGTGCTCTGACGAGCGTGGAAACGTTCCTGGGAGGCCTGAACGGCGGCCAGGTAGTTGAAGGCCTCAGCAGCTTTGGACCGCTCGACCGACGCCAGGAAACGCGGCACGGCAAAGGCGGCCAGCACGCCGATGATCACAACCACGACGGCCAATTCAACCAGTGTAAAACCTTTTTGCTTCTTCATGACAATCCTCCAGAGGGTCTCGTTCGACCGGACGACCACTTAGGTGGCCATCGGGTTGATGTCTTCGTGATCCTTGATGGTGCTGTTTTCAGAGTCGTAGCCTTCTTCGGTGAAGGTGACGGAGTACTCACCGTAACCAGCCGAAGCACCCGCACGCGTCAGCGACAACGTCCAGGAATCCTGCATGTCGCCGGTGCTGCCGGCCGCAGGCGTGCCCACCGAGAAATACTTCGGGGCCGTCATCTTGATGTCCAGGTTCGTCAGGTCATCGGCATAGGTGCCCTGACGAGCGTGGAAGCGCTCCTGGGCGGCCTGAACGGCAGCCAGATAGTTGAACGCCTCAGCAGCCTTGGATCGTTCGACCGACGCCAGGAAACGCGGGACGGCGAAGGCGGCCAGGACGCCGATGATGACCACAACAACAGCCAACTCGACCAGTGTGAATCCCTTGCCCTTCTTCATTGCTCTTCTCCTAAGGAAAACTGTGCCTTGCCGCCACCTGCTCCGGGCAGGACGGCTTCTTACCCATACAGTCGGCACGACAGGGGGACGAGTTAAGTCCCAAACGTCAGAAAAAGAGCGCTGGTTTCCCAAGAATCGTCCCGCCAATGGGCCGCCCGTTAAGGAACTCCACCAACAGTGGTTATGGCCATTCCCCCAGGTGGCACTCGCCGTCCACACCTTGCGTGCCTTGAACGGGCGAATCCGACGGATCTTTTTTTGCGCAACTTCGTCCTAATCCACATAGTACCTTGTGCGTATAGTACATAGTGGTTCAGGAGTTAGGGCACTGCACTGGTAGCTAACTGGGGAGAGGCGATTGAAACGGGCTTGGCTCGTCGGTATCGCGTGTGTGTTGCTGACGTCGGCCGTTCGTGGCCAGGGGGTAGCGGACCGCGCCGAAATCGTTCGGGCGATGCTCGAACGATCGCGCCTATTGAAGGACGTTCAGGTCGAAATCCCCGTAGCGGTCTGGCGCCGCTACCTGCGTGACCAGGCCGGCCCGGACGTCCTGGGCGACCCAGCTCCGGTGGCCGTCATCGCCGAACGGGGGATGTATCAGATCGACATCGACGGCCAGCGCCGCGCCACGCTGGCCGCTTCGATTCGGCTGCGCGTCTTCAATCCCTCGCAGTGCCGAAACCTTCCCGTGCTGTCGGCCGCCCGAACATGGCGCGAGATCACCGTCAACGGAACGGACGCCAAGCTGGCCACCCACGAAGGTTGGCTACGGTTCTCCCCGGCCCGGCCGGGGGTCTACGACATCGTGGCCCAATCCCCCTTACCGACCGCGCAGAAACGTCGGACGAACACGATCCAACTGCCGGCCCGATCAACTGTCCGAACGTTGGTGGCGTTCGACTCGGTCGAGCCGTGGGAGGTCGCCGTCCCGGGCGCCGCGGCCAAGCTCGTCGGTCAGACCGATACCGGCACGCACGGGCAACTGGCCTTGACGGCTCAGAAGCGGCTGGACGTCACGTACGGCCCCATCCACGTTCAGCGTGAGCGCCCCGCCCAGTTTCGCCTGTTCGGCCACGTTGCCTGGAACCTCGATGCCGGTCGACAGCAAGTCGCCGCCCAAATCCGCGTCCGCATCCTCGGCGGCAAGACCGACCGCCTCCTGCTGACCTTGCCCGCCGACGCCGACCACGTTTCCCTCACCGGCCCGGACGTCCGCGAAACCCAAATCCAAGGCCGCCAGGCCACCGTCTTCTTGCGAGGCAAGATCGCCGAGCAAACCTTGCTGCAACTCCAATATGAACGCCCCGCCGGCCGGGACGCCATCAAACGGTTCGAAGGGCCCACCGTCCAGAGCGGCTCGTGGTTGGGGGGAACGCTGACCGTCACCCACACCCTCGGCGGTAGTGAGATCCTCCCCGACAGCGTGCAGAATCTCGTCGCCGACGACCTCACCCAAATCGCCCCCCAGGCCGCCGCGCTGCTCGTCGGCCCGCCCGCCATGACCTACCGCATCACCGGGCAGAGCTTTGCTGCGTCGGTCGAGGTCCTCGACCTCGGCGAGTTCGCTCTGCGGGAGTCGCTGGTGGACCTGGCTCATTATGAGGTTGCCCTCACTGACGATGGGGCCATGATCTGCAAAGCGCGATACGAAATCCGAAACCGCACCAAGCAGTTTCTGCGGCTGACGTTGCCGGCCAACGCCATCGTCCTGCAGGCGACCGTTAACGAAGAGCCCCGCCCCCTCACGCGCGTCGCCCCGACCGACCAGGATGCCGACGACTACCTCCTACCCCTGGTCCGATCCAAGGCCTCCATTAAGGGACTCGTCAGCTTCCCCGTTGAGATTGTCTACGTCCACCAAGCCGCCCCCCTGGCCGATCGCGGAGAGGCCCACATCCCGCTGCCCAGCGTGGACCTACCCATCGCCTACGCCTGGTCCGAGCTCTACGCCCCTCGGGCCATGCAGGTCGACCAATGGGCCGGGCCCCTGAGGCCCGTCGAGGTCTACTCCAATGAGACCGCCGTCGCCCAGCTCGGCTACGGCGCCGGCCAACTGGCGGAAGGATACACCACGGTCGAGCGCATGACGCCGGGCCAGGGGCTGGGCATACCCACAGACCCCTCCAAGGCCGAGGTCATCGGATGGGAGCCCCTCGTTACTGAAGGCTCGGCCGCCATCAGACCGGTCGTCGGATGGCCCGGCCAAGCCAAGCTGAACCGCGACCTGGCCGCCAACTACTGGCGAACGGGAAAGGATCTCTACGACCGCGGCGAGTATGACCATGCCGCAGAGGCCCTCGGTAAGGTGGCCGAGCTGGCGCCCAAGTCCGTCGAAGCCGTCAACTCCGCGCGTCTGTTGTCCAACATTGACGTGGTCACCGGCCAAGCCGACCTGAAGCAGCGATCTGAAAAGGCCGCCGGCGCCAAAGTGCGGACCAAGATCGCCGCTGACAACCGCAAACTAATCGAGAAGCAACGGGGCTACCTCGAACAGGCTTCCGAAGCCGCCCAGGAAGGGAGATACAAGGAAGCTCAGTTGCAGTACCAGGCCGCCGAGGCCCTGGGCGACGAACTCATCGCTCGAGGCGAGGACGCCGAACGGCAATCGGCCATCCTGGGCAAAGGCAAAGCCGCCGTCGCCGTCGCCGAAGAGCAACTCGAAGCCGAGGCCGAGAACCTGCGGAGGCGATACGAAACCCTCCGCGCCGAAGGCAAATACGACCTCGCCCGGCAGCAACTCGACCAACTCCGCGGCCTCGGCGCCGAAGACGACAAGGAAATCACCGAGAAGATCGAAGAGCTCGCCGTTCTCTATGCCAAACTCCGCACCCTGGATTCCAGCGGCGCCTGGGAAGACCCCCGGTTTACTTCCCCGCCCGAACTGGCCATGGGGACCGGGGCGACGGGCGTGGACCACAAACGCGTTCGGCCCACGCCGGTGCGCAAGGTCCCGGTCTCCGTCGGTAGCGGCATCGGCCGACAAACATCAGCGGAAATCGAATTGCCCGAGGTCGCCATAAGGAAACCGGACAGAGGCGGCGGCGAAGATGCCAGCCGACGCCGCGCCTTGGCCCGCCTGGAGAGGCAACGCCGCCTCAGCGTCCAATCCACGCGCAGTCAGTTTGACGAAGCCATGGCCCGCGCTCGCCGCGGCTACGCCTTCTGCCTGCGCGAGAGCGTCACGCAAAGCCACTTCAACGAAGCACGCGTCCACCTGACCTACGCACGGAACGCCTTGAGCAAAGGCGCCGCGTCCCTATCGGTCGATGAAGTCAACGCCCGCCAACAGGAACTCCAGGCCCTGTTCGCCCTCGTCAACGCCCGCCACGCCGATTGGCTCGCCCAGCGAACAGAAAGTACCAGATCGGAATTGGCCCAGTCGGAACGCCGGCGTACCACGGGCGGCGGCATCTATGAGACGGACCGATTCCGGGACCTGCGACCCCCTACGCAGCCGGCCCCGCCCGAGCGAAGGGCAATCGCAGACAAATACGTCATCAATGGCCACAGCAGCCGGACCACTTGGAATGTGTCCAGCGAATTGCCGCCATACCCGCCAGGGCACGAGCCGGCTCCCGCAGGCCAGGATTCGACGGCCGACCAATATGTCATCGATGACGGCCTCGTCGGATTCGGCCTCCACTTCCAGACCATCTCCGGTGAAGACTCTCGCGCCGGGCGGGCCCGCCAACAGCGCGACCAGAGGATCACCATCCTGGAGGCCCGCGCCCACGACCTGATCCGGGACTTCCGCTACGACGAAGCCCTCAGCGTCGTTCGGGAACTCAATCAGCTCGATCCCAACAACGTCTTCGCCAACGACCAGCGCAACATGCTGGAGCAGTTCATCATCCTGCAGAAGCAGAAGACCCTCTCCGACTCGGCCTTGCGCGAACAGGGCCGGATGCTGCCGGACGGCCGCGAGTCCGGGGCCGCCTGGAACGAACTGCTGGTCTATCCGGAACAATGGCGCGTGCTCTCCCACAGACGACGTGAGCAATTCGCCCGGGACAAGGCGGTCGGCTCCGATGAAGACCGCACGGCCCACCTGGGGCTCAGGAAGTCCGTCGGCTAAATGGATTTCGACGGCGTTCCCTTCAGCGACGTCATTCAATACCTGCGAGACGTCACCGGCGCCGGCATCCACGTCAAATGGGCCGAATTGAAAGTCGTCGACATAACGCCCCACACGCCCGTAACGCTCCACCTCCCGGACCGGACGCTCAATCAGGTCCTCAAGCCGATGCTGGAAGATCTCGGCGACGTCTCGCCGCTGGGCTTCACCGTTAAAGACGGCGTGATCGTCATCTCCACAAAGGATGACCTGCAGACCAACACCGTCGTACGGGTCTATGACGTCCAGGACCTCCTCGTCCGCGTGCCCGACTTCGCCGGTCCGCGTGTCGACGTGGCTGAAGCCCTCGGGGAAGACGCTGAACAGGTCACCGGCGGTCACCTCGCGATGGAAGACAATATGGATGAAGGAGAGGAAGAGGAACTGTCTCGCCAGGATGAGATCGACGCCTTGCTGGAGGCCATCGAGAACACCGTCGCCCCCGAAAGCTGGACCGGCGAGGACGCATCGGTGGAAGAGCAACGCGGCTCGCTCATCATCCGCCAAACGCCCGAAGCCCATCGGAAGCTCCAACTGCTGCTCCACCGACTCCGCGAGGCCCGCGCCGACCAATACGTTGAACACGGCGGGCCCTTTGGGCCGTCCGATTACGACGAAGACCGCATGGTCGAACTGCACCTACGCAAGATGGTCGGCCCGATCAGCTTCACCAACGTCGCGTTGGTCGACGTCATCCAGCATCTGCGCGACGTCACCGGCGCCCCCATCCACGTCAAATGGAACGCCCTGAGCCCCGCCGGCGTCACACCCGAATCGCCCGTCACCATCCACCTACCGGATCGCCCTCTCAAGCTCGTCCTGGCGCTTCTCCTGGAGGACCTGGGCGGTGTTTCTCTCTTGAGCTTCACCGTCACCGACGGCGTGATCAAGATCTCTACCGGGGACGATCTGCGCCAGGTCACGTCCGTTCGCGTTTACGACGTTCGGCCCCTTCTGGCCGACGTGCCCGGCTATAGCGAAGAAGAACGCGTGGATATGCTGATTGAGATCATCGAGAACAACGTTGATCCCGACAGCTGGACCGGCGTGGACGCGTCCATCGAAGAACAGGGCAAGGGGCTCTTCGTCATCGTGCAGACCCGGGAAGGCCACCAGGCCATCCACCTCCTGCTGGGCCAACTCCGCGAGGCCCGCGGCCTGGAGGACCCGGGCGCCTCGGTCACCGAGGCTGACCGGCAGATCGCCCAATACGATCAGCAGCAACTCAAAGCCCTGCCCAAACGGGTGGGCGATCTGGACGTCAAAGACATACCGATCGTGGACGTGATCCGATACCTGAGCGACGTCTCCGGCGCCGCCATCTACGTCAAGTGGCGCTCCGTGCGGCACGCCGGCATCACGCCCGACACGCCCGTAACCCTCGACCTGCCGGACCGAAGGCTCGATCAAGTCCTCAGGCTGATACTGGAAGACCTCGGCGACGTCTCGCCGCTGACCTTCACCGTCAAAGACAGCGTAATCAAGATCTCCACGGCTGACGACCTCCGGTGGCGAGCAGGATACGTCGTCGTGTATGACGTTGGCGACCTGATCCTCCCCGGCCGACCCATGCCCGATGCCTCGACCCAAGACGACGAAGACGCCTTCTACACCCGCCAAGAGACGATCGACGAACTCATCGAGACGATCGAAAGCAACGTCGATCCCGAGAGCTGGACCGGTACGGAGGCCTCCATCGAATCCTATCACGACTTCCTCGTGATCAGGGCCATGCGAAGGAACCACCGCGCCGTTCGGGCCCTGCTCGATCGACTCCACGATGCCCGCGGCCCACAGGTTGAACTGGGCAGCCGCATCGCTCAGCAGCGGGCGGCCGAGGCGGACCACGCCGACCTGCAATCAAAGACCTTCACCGAGTTCGTCTACCGCAACTACGACTGGCGGCGAACGGACCCCGACGCCCCGCCCGTCGAAGCCCAGGTCGCCCGCTGGGCCGAAGACAATCTCGGTCAGAAGGTGCCTGTCACCAGCGTCAACATCGGCGTGCCCGCCAAGAACGCCCGCATGTTGGGCGTGGAGTTCCAATGGGGGGAGAACGACGTCTACTACGCCGTGGTCGACGAAGCCATCGTCCGCACCCTCCGGCAACAGGCCGCCACCGGCCGGCCCGGCTTTGCCGCCAATCCCCGCAACCAGGAAACGATCGTCGGGACGGCCGCGCTGTTGAGCAACGATCTGATCGCCAACGTCGCCTACGCCCAGGACCGGGGGAATGTCCTCGACGTCGACGACAACCCCGTCAACGTCCCGCACGACAAGTACCTTCTGATCGTCAACCCCGGCTCACTGACGGCCATCAAGGCCGGGCCCATGCAGCACTGGGCCGACCCGACCGTGTTCGAACCGCTCGCCGAGATCCCCCAAGCCATCGACATCCCCCGCGTGGGGCGGATGATCAAGTTCGAGAAAACGCTCGTCGACCCCGCCGACCGGCTGGTGTTGCGGGCCCGTTACCGTTTGAATACCGATCGATAAATCGCATGGAAAGGACGAGTCCCATGAAACGCATCGCTATCCTAACCCTCATCGTCATGGTCTGGCCGGCCGCATTGGCACAGGCCCAAGACTTAGGAGACAACCCCGGCGTGGTCACGCTCTCCTGGGAGCAGTTCGTCAAGATCACGGGCTACGACCCCGCCCGCCCCGGCAGCCAGGTGCTGACCATCCCCTGGTCGGAGGTCCAGGAGCTGCTGGGCACGTCGGCCCCGGCCCTGGCCGACGGAACCACCGTCGACCTGACCTGGACCGAGTTCAAGGCCCTGCTGGAGTGGTCCATCAAGCAATCCAAGGACGACGGCGCCCCGCCGCCGACCGACTACATCGTCACCTCCAGCCAATATGACGGTACGCTGACGGCCGACGGTGCGACCTTCACGCTGAACCTCAAGCTCGACGTCTTGCGCAAGAACGGCTGGGAGCGCATCCCCGTCCTGCCCAACACCGTCGCCCTGACCGAGACCAAGCTCACCCCCGCCGACGGCGTGTTCCTCAACAGCCAAGGCAGCCACTATGAGCTACTGACCGAGAAGTCGGGTCCCATCGAAGCCGAGATCACGTTCTCCGTCTCGGTCCAAAAGGCCGGCGGCATCAACAACGTCAGCTTCCAGCGCGTTGCGATGGGCTCCAGTGTGCTGGACCTGACCGTCGCCCGCGAAGGCGTGGACGTCAAGGTTGCCGGCGCCCAGTCGCTGACGATCAAAGCCGATGGCCAGAGCACCAAGGCCGTCGCCGCCATTCCCGCCGGCGTGCCGGTGGCGGTCTCGTGGGAACGGGCCCTGCCCAAGGTCGAGGCTGTCCCGCCCAAGCTCTACGCCGAAACGCGCACCCTGGTGGCGGTCGCCGACGGACTGTTGCTGTGCAACGAATTCGTCCACTTCAACATCCTGCACTCACCCGTCCGCGAGCTGAAGCTGGCCGTTCCCGACAACGTCAGCGTGCTGACCGTCTCCGGCCAGAACGTACAGGACTGGCGCGTGGATGACGGCACGATGTCGATCATCCTGCGCGGGGAGGTGGTGGGCTCCTACACGTTGCGCGTCGCTTACGAGACCGCCGCCACCGACTCCGCCAATGCTCCCGTCTTGCGGGCGCTCGGTGTGGAGCGAGAGCGCGGCTTCGTGGGCGTCGTGGCCATCGCCAACGTCGAACTCGAAGCCGGCGACATCGCCGGCGCCACGCAGATCGACGCCCGCCAGCTACCCGCCGACGTGGTCGCCATGACCAATCAGCCGGTGCTGCTGGCCTTCCGATACGTGGGCGATGAGTTCACTGTCCCGCTGACCATTAAGAAGCACAAGGAGGTCGACGTGCTGGTGACCATCGTCGACAGCGGCCTCCATACGGGGATGCAACTCAACGACGGCCGACGCATCACCAAGGTGCTCTACAGCGTGCGGAACAACCGCAATCAGTTCCTGCGCCTCAAGATGCCCGTCGGCGCCGAAATCTGGTCCGTCGCCGTCAACGGCAATACCGTCGCACCGGCCACCGATGAAACCGGTCAGGTGCTGATCCCCCTGGTCCGCAGCGCCAGCCGGTCCAGCGAACTGGCGAGCTTCCCGGTGGAGATCGTCTACGTCGAGAAGCCCGCCGCCCCGGCCCCGGCCAGCGGTGAGCTGACCGTCACGTTGCCCACCTGCGGAACGGCCGTGCCCGTCATGCACGTGATGTACAACCTCTACGCCCCCGCCGAGGGCAAGTACGAAGGGCCCTGGGGCGCTTCGGTGTTCTCCGGGCCGATGACGGTGGTCGATTCGTTCTCGACCCTCTCGACCGGCCCCGGCGCCGAGGTCATCACCCGCAACGCCGCCGACCAGGTGGCCAACATGCAACAGCAAGTCGACACGCGGATCGACACTGAAGCCTCCAAGACCGGTGCCACGCCCATCCGCGTTCGCTTGCCGCTGAACGGCCGGCAGTTCCGCCTGGAGAAGATCCTGGCCCTACCGTCCGACGAACTGTACTTCACCATGAAGTACCGCGACTGGGACGTAGCCAAGTAGCTGGACGATTCCCGTCAGCGGCCGATCTCAATGCCCCGCCGGTCAACCGATCGGCGGGGCATTGCGTACCGACACCGGTTAGGGTAGAAGCGCCCCGAGACCTGCCCCAAGGAACCCCCCATGGCCGAACTGACCAGCCGCGAACGCATCCTCCGCACCCTCCGGCGCCAGCCCGTCGACCGCATCGGCGTCAGCGAAAGCTTCTGGTACGAGACCCTCGGCCGTTGGCGCAGTGAAGGCCATATGCCCGAGGACGTCAGCCCCGAAGAGCACTTTGATTTCGACCTGCTCGGCGCCGGCTGGTGGGACCTGACCGCCGATCTCGACGCCGAAGACGAGGTCCTGGAAGAAGACGAGGAGACCCGCCTCGTCCGGGACGGCAACGGCGCCGTCATGCGCACCTGGAAGCACAAGGCCGGCACGCCCGACCACGTGGATTTCGCCGTCAAGGACCGCGCCGCCTGGGACGAGCTCATCCGCCCCCGCCTGCTCGACGACAGCACCTACGCCCGCCGTATTCATATGGACAGCTTCCGCGAGACCCGCGACCTGGCCACCCAGCGCGACAAGTTCTTCTACTGGTGCGGTGTGAACGTCTTCGAATGCATGCACCCGGTGTGTGGCCATGAGTACATGCTGATGGGCATGGCCCTGGACCCGGACTGGATCCGCGACATGTGCGAGGTCTACGCCGACATGCTGATCGCCCTATGGGAAGTCGCCTTTAGCGAGGCCGGCCAACCGGACGGGATGTTCTTCTACGAGGACATGGGCTTTAAGAACAGGCCCTTCATGTCGCCGCAGATGTACAAGGAGATCGTCTGGCCCTCCCATAAGAAGACGTTCGACTACTGCCACGCGCGCGACCTACCCGTGATCGTCCACTCCTGCGGCTATGTGGAGCAACTCGTGCCCGGGCTGATCGAGGCGGGCATGGACTGTCTCCAGGCCATGGAAGTTAAGGCCGGCATGGACCTCGTCCATCTTAAGCAGCGTTTCGGCGACCGGATCGCCCTGTTCGGCGGGCTGGACGTGCGCACCCTCATTGCCAACGACCGCAGCGCCATCCAAGCCGAGCTGGACGCCAAGCTGCCCGCCGCCCTCGACGGCGGCGGCTACATCCTCCACAGCGACCACAGCATCCCCTCCGAAGTCGATTACGACACCTATGAGTTCTTCCGCACCCGCGCGCTGGAGATGGGAACGTACTAGGCCGACGGTCGGTTCCTCAGCTTGCCATTGGCGCGGCCGGGCCATATCCTCGCGGGCGACATGGGCGACATGGGCGACAATATCTTCGACACCGACCGCATGACGCGGCGCGAACGGGTGCTGGCCACGCTCAACCACCAACCCGTCGACCGGGCGGCCATTCACGAGCAGGTCTCCTACAACCCCGGCGTGATGGCGATGTACACCGGGAAGCCCATCACCGGTTTCGAGTACGGCCTCGACGAGATCTGCACCGTCATCAGCCAAACGCTCGACATGTGCTTCCCGCCGTTCCCGCCGTGCGGCGCGGAGCGTGTGACAACGGAGGACGGCTTCGTCTATCAGCGTGATAACTGGACGAGTTGGCGGGTCGAACGACCCTTCCATGACGCCGAAGGCGCTCGCGACTGGCTGATCGGCCTGACTGAATCGCTTCGAGAAACGCCGACCACCGCCGGCATCGACTTGCCCGGCCAGGAAGGCCAGGATTCCGCCGGCGGGCAGGACGCCCGGGCCGACTACCGCCGCGACATGCTCGCCATGCAGGATCGCCTTGGTGGAACGGTGTTATGCAACTTCTCCATGACCGGCTTCTGCGGCGTGTTCGACGGAATGGGCCTGGAACTATTCGCCTACTTCGCCGACGACTATCCCGACGCGCTGGCCGACTTCATGCAGATTTCGACGCAACGCGAGTTGGCCCGCATCCATGCGGTGGCCGACGCGGAGCTGTCACCCGTGATCCTGATCCCCGAAGACTTTTCCACCAAGCAAGGGCCTATCTTCCCGCCCGAGTTTCTGTGGGACCATCACTACCCCTACGTCAAAGCTCTCACCGAGGCCTGGCACGAACACGGCATCAAGGTCATCTATCACAGCGACGGCAACTACAAGAAGGCGATCCCCGAACTCATCAAGTGCGGGGTGGATGGCTTCTACAGCCTGGAACCCGCCTGTGGGATGGACATCGTTGAATTGAAAACCATCTATCCCCAGATGGTCTGGGCCGGAGGCATCGACGGCGTCGACCTGATGGAGCGCGGCACGCCCGGCCAGGTCCGCGCCGAAGTGCATCGCCACATCCGCGAGACCAACGCGCTGGCCGAGGGAGGCATGTTCGTGGCTACCTCCGCCGAGATCAACCCACCCGTCAAGCCCGAGAACTTCCGGGCCATGGTCGAGGCCGTCGGCGAATTGACCAATCCCGACTTTGCCGGCTAACAAGAGGATTCGCACATGAGCGCTGCCGTTTCGAAAGACACCCTCGACCTGCTCGGCAAGTATGACACCCCGACGGTCTGCAACGTCATCGAGCTTTTCAACGTTCGGCCGCGCAACGAAGGGTTTATGGACGCGCGCATTCGCGCCTGCTTTCCCGAGCTGCCGCCGACGGTGGGCTTCGCCGCCACCGCCACCTTCCGGGCCGCTGCTCCTGCCGACAGCGATGCCTATTCCAGCCTGGAAGAACAGGTGGCCCTGTTCGCGGAGCTTCCCGCTCCTCCCGTTGTCGTCTTCGAAGACCTCGACGAGCCCTGCGCCGCCGCGACCTTCGGCGAGGTCATGTGCACCACCTATCAGGCCTTCGGAGCGACCGGCCTGATCACCAGCGGGGCCGGCCGCGATCTGGCGCAAATCGCCGCGCTAGAGTTCCCGGTCTTCACCAACGGCGCCATCTGCGCCCACGGCTACTGCCACATCCCGGCCACCCAGGTCCCCGTGACTGTCGGCGGCGTCAGAATCCGCCCCGGCGACCTTCTCCACGGCGACTGCAACGGCGTCACCACCATCCCGCTCGATATCGCCGCCGACGTGGCCGACGCCTGCGATTCGTTCATGGCCGCCGAGGCTGTGATCTTCGAATACCTACAGGCCGACAACGTCACCGCCGATGGTCTGCTGGCCGCAACCACCGAATGCCATCACAGGATTGATATACTTCGCGAACAAGTCGCTCAGACAAGGACGGACAAGTAATGAAGGATCCATTCGGCGTCGACCTAATGGGCCATGTGAGCGTCGGCGGTGTCGCTTTCCGGACGGAGGCCCTTCCCAGCCGTCTCAACCTGCTGCCTGAGATCGGTCTCCTTTGCGCGGACGGCATTACCGGGACCATCGTCCATCGCGCCCGCTGGCCCGAGCGAGGCCTCTACGAGCCCCGCGCCATCCGCACGCCCGGCGGCGACTACCTGCTGATGTTCCCCGACGGCGGCCATTACGGCCAGACCGACACCAAGGTCAACGACATGCTGGCTTATCGTTCGACCGACCAAGGCCGCACGTGGCAAGGGCCGAGCATCGCCTTCGACATCGACTACGACCAGCACGGCTTTATTCCGCTGATCCCGAAAGGCTCGACCCGCATCTACGCCTTCGGCACGCAACCGATCCCGGCGCTGTTCACCCGCGAGAACGGCCTGCACGAGAACGCCCCCATCGGCTTCCGCTTCTCCGATGATGACGGCCGGACCTGGTCCGACGTCCAGCTCATCCGCCCGACCAACGATCCGGACTTCACCGGCATGTCGGTGATGCGCATGTGCGAGACCGACGCCGGCACGTGGATCGTCGGCTCCCACGAAGCCGACTGGTCGGCCGACCCCCTGCTGACCCGCCAATACCTGCTACGTTCCGAAGACCAGGGCGAAACATGGGAGTTGTTGCCCGGTCCTCGCCGCGGCGGCTGGAGCGCCATCGACTCCAATCGCATGGATGAGGGCCGTCCCATCAATCTCGGCGCCGGCGAGCTCTACTGCATGGTCCGCACGCCGGTGGGACGCTTGTGGGGCATGCGGAGTCTCGATGACGGCAAGACCTGGTCCGGCCCCGCGCCGACCCCCCTCGTCCACCCCGACGCCCCGCCCATGCTGTTCGGCCTCTCGGACGGCACTCTCGCCGCGTTCCACCACAACCGATACGGTGTCGGCCAAAAAGCCTACTACGGGCTCGACGCCGCGGAAGTCTTCCTGGATCGGTCAGAGATCTGGGTCGCCTTCTCCACCGACGGCGGCCGAAGCTGGTCCGAGCCGCGGTTTGTCTTCGCCAACGCCCTCGAACCCACCTTCGACCGCGAGTTCCGCAACGCCCAGTGCTCCTACGTGGACATGTTCGTCGATGAAGGCGTCGCCCACATCTTCCTGCCCCACCGCTGGGAGCGCGTCGTGCACCTGACGTTACCTGAAGACCGCCTGGCCGGGCTGCCCACGCGAGCCGATCTGCTCACGGGCTAGGCTACGGCCCGCCCTCCGCCTTGACAAACCGCTGTAATCGGCTATAGTTAGCGTCTTGTCGGGCCAGCTGGTTGGAGTCCAGTCAGGCCTGTTCTTGTTACCCTCCTGAGTCGGTCGTCAACCTGGAGTGCGTTGAATATGAAGTGGTTTGTGGCTGTTGCTCTCACTGTGTCCGCAGTGCTTGTCGTCGTCGGCTGTGACGACCCCGCCGTCGCTACCCCTGGCGCCGCCACCGTCGGGCCCTCGACGGATGCCCTGCAACGCATCCTGGAAAAGAACGACTCGTTCGGCCTCACCAAGTTTCCCGTGGGGTTCTGGAACTACCTGAACCTGAGCAACCCCGAACACGCCGCTCAAATCACCGAGCGGGAGGTCCAAGACTGGGCCGACGTCGGCGTCACCGTCATGAAGGGCCCGGGCTTCAACCCCGACGACCCCGATCAGCACGCCCTGATGGCCCAACTGATGGACTGGGCAGCCGAGCGCGACATGAAGCTCATCCTCAACGACGGCCGATTCAGCGGCGACCGCCGCGCCGAAGCCATCGAAGACTTCGGCCGTCACCCCGCATACTTCGGCTATCACGTCGCCGACGAACCGCGCGGCGAGGGCGCCCGAACGCTCTTCAAAGCGGTCGGCAAGCAGCAGGCCGTCGGGGACTTCCCCGCCCGCCCGTTTATCAACCTCGGGCCCAGCCAGCCGGGAAACGAGGCGTTCATCGGCATCGAGAAGTACGCCGACTACGTCGACGGCGCCGCCGGGACAGCCAAGGTCGACTTCCTCAGCTTCGATTGCTACTACCAGATGGACCCCGGCACCGAGGGCTGGGACATCTACTACCGAAACCTCCGCGAAATGCGCGAGGGCGGCCAGCGGCACGGCATTCCCTTCTGGGCCACACTGCTGTCGGTGGGCCACTTCCGGTACCGCTGCCCCAATTACGACGACCTCCGCTGGCAGTTCAACTCGGCCGTCGCCTCCGGCGCCCAGGGCGTGCTGTACTTCTTCTATTACATGCGCGACCCGCACGGGAACTACCGCTTCCCGCCGGTCGACGCCTTCTGGGAAAAGACCGAGACCTACGACAACCTCCGCGTCCTTCACCGCAACTTCCACACGCGCTACGGCGATCTGTTCCTGCGACTGGCGCCCACGCGGGTGACGTTCTTCCCCGAGCCTTACGGAGGCGGCGAGGCCTTCACCCCCAACGAGATCCTCGCCGAGGTCCGCCCGTGGGATTCTCACAACGGCCGACTCGTCATCGGCGAGTTCGTCGACGCCGAGGGCCAACGCTATGTGATGGCCGTCAACAACTCCACCACCGAGAACCTCTACGTCGTCCTCGGCTTTGCCGGGGAGGATGTCAAGATCTACACACGCGACTGGAAAGGCCACGAACGCCCCGGCGCCGACCAGGCCTCCCACATCAAGGGTTGGAAGGACGGCACCTACAAGGTCGGCTACTGGCTCGCCCCCGGCCAGGAAGTGTTCCAACGCGTCGACTCGGAAGTCGTCCGCACCTCAGCGGTCTCCACCCGCATCCGCCAAGCCTTCGCCCAAGGCAAGGCCGCCGAAGAAGCCGAAACGGTCGAGTAGGCGAGCCCCTTCCTCAAGACGCCTGCAGCCCCCGTGTTCGGGCGATAATGTGGTCTTGGGCGTTTCGATCTAGGTCGACGAAGCGCATGGAGAAGCCTCGGACTCGGACGATAAGGTCCTGGTAAGCTTCGGGGGTTTCTTGGGCGCAGGCCAACACGTCCGCGTCGTATCGGGCGACCGTCATCACACCGATGCCCAACTCCATGGCCGCTTTGATCAGGCCGACGGCGGCATCCTTCTCGGCGACGGTGTCGTCCGACGCGGCCGGTAAGTTCACGTTGACCGGTGCGGTTCCGCAGGCGGCGCCGAGGCTGGCCTTTGCGGCGGATTGCAGCACGGCCGTCGGTCCGCTGAGGGCGCGGCCGGGCACGGGGGCGTAGTGCATGCCGGTAACATCGCCCCATTTTCGGCCGTCGGGCGTGGCGCCCACGATATCCTGCACGCCGGTGAAGGCGTCAGTATAGAGGGCTAGCAAGTACGGTTTGCCGTGGATGGCCCGGGTCTGTTTGAAGTGAAGGATCAGACGGTCAACGATGTCCGCGGCGATCTCATCCACCACATCGTCATCATTACCGAACTTGGGTGCGTGCAGTAACTGCTGCCTGAGATCCTCGTAGCCTTCAAAGTCGGCTTTCATCGCCGCTTGAAGCTCGGCCATGGTGCAGGCCTGCTGGTCGAAGACCACGCGTTTGATCGCAGCCAGGCAGTCGGCCGCAGCCGGCACGTGGCCGACGAAGCCCATCAAGCACTTCTCTTTGTAGCCACCGCCCCGCTTGGGGTCCGCCCCGGTCAGCCGACACTCCGGATACGTCCCGGCCAACACGAACGACGTGTGGAAGTTCTCGTACGACGGCGTGATGAAGTTCTCGAACGCCGCAATCCAGAAATCGATCTGAAGGATGTACTGCTTGAGGAAGGCCTGGTAGACCTCCCCAAGAGTCGTCATTTGCGCCACGTCGCCGGACTGGTAGCCCGCCCTGCAAATCGGCCAATAGTTCTTGGCCACCAGGTGGGTGGACCACTCCGGGCAGCGCGAGTTGGCGATGTCGTAGACATCCACGTTCTGCTCGCCGTTGAACATCATCAGCTCGACCGACTTCAACGCCATCATCATGTTGAAGAAGTCGATGGTGCTCTCGCCGTCGATGATGACCTCGGTGCAGCCGTCGTTGGCGTAGTTGCGGGCGCGCTCCAGCGGAATCCGGTTGTCCACCAGCCCGGGGATCAGGGCCTCATCGTTGTAGACCGTGCCGTGGCCGATCCCCTGCAGATGGAGTTCGGCGATCTTCTCGATGAAGCTCGCGGGGCTGTTGGCGTGGACGCGAACGTTCACGTAAGGCTCGGGCAAGCTGAGCTTCAACGCCACGTCAATCATGAGGTACGACAGGTCGTTGGTAGCGTCGGCGCCGTGCCGATCCTGACCGCCCAGCATGAGGTTAGTCAGCGTCTGCCCGCGATTGAACATCGCCCACAACTTGCCCAGTAGGTCCATCGCCTCGTCCGGAGTAATGCGCCCGGCGTCGAGGTCGGCCCGATAGAACGGGTAGAGATACTGGTCCAGCCGGCCGATCGTCGCGGTGTGGTAATCGCAGCGGATGCGGTACATGAACTTGTACAGTTGCACCGCCTCCAGGAACGTCTCCGGCGGCCGGGCCGCGATGGCCGAGCAAGTTTGGCTCATCGTCAGCAACCGCTCGCGCTCGGCGCCGTCGACCTGCGCCGCTTGTTCGGCGGCCGCCTCGGCGTGTCGCTGAATGAAGCCAATGATGGCTGTGTAGGTGTCTGAGATGGCGGCCAGGTATTGACTCTCCACGCCGGAGACCTTCTCGGAATTGGCCGCAGTCTCGGCCACGATGGCCGGCAGCCCCACCTGAAGGAAACTGTGGTTGAAGGCGAAGTGCTTGTGGTCCCCGGCCGCCCAGTCCGGCGATTCACCGAGCAACGCCTCGTCTTCGGCGCGGCTGTACTCGTCGGCCCCGGCCAATCGCCCCGTGTCGGGAATGGCGACCGGCTTCAGGCCGAACAACCTAACGAACTTGGCCCGGTCGTCTTCAATGTGCTCGGCCCGAGCTTGCCGAACGGCTTTGTTCGGATCGATCGGCTCGGGCCCCAGCGTGAGTGACTCGTGCGGTAGGAGAACCGCCATGACTGTTTCGGCGCCCTTCAGCAAGACCTGCCTCAACCGAATGCGCTCGTAGCTGCCGTCCCCCCGAATCACGACCACACCGACGAGATAACTGGTTTCGTCCGTATGCAGCCCATACCAGTGAATGCCCCGCAGCGGCTGAGCAATGTCACGCAGGCGTTCAGTACGGCTGAGCATGTAGTCGTCGCTGCACAGCAGGTCGTCGTGCACGCGCCGGCTGATGAAAACGCGATCGGTGATCTGCACATCCACCGCCTGAATCTCATCGGTAACCTCGACCAGCGCTCCCTGGTCGACGGCCACAGCGACATTGGCGATTGGTGTACCGTTCAGATACATGGGCCCTGCCTTCTATCAACTCCGTGCCCGCATTCTACCACGAATGGCCGGCCCCGCCGCCTCAGCCTTTGGCCGCGTCCTTGAACGCGGCCAACCACCCGGCGATAAACGCCCCCTGCTGCCGGCGAACGGCCTCATGGAAATGAACGTGGTCGCAGTACAGGTCCTCGCCCAAGTTACATGTGAAGGTGTGTAGATCGATCACCGGCACGCCGGCCTCGGCCATAATGCCGTCGGCCACCTGGTTGTAGGCCTCGCGGTCGCCCGAGAATCGGTGAAAGGCCATGTCGCCGCGGTTGTGCACCGCCTCATCACACGGCGTGGTGCGAATCCAAACCAACTCCGGCCGCATGTCCGCTACCGTTGGCACAATGGCCCGCAGGTTGTCTTCGTATTGGCCGATGGGGACCTGCTTGGTCCCCGTCGCCGGATCGGTCTTGATGTCGTGCAGCCCGCAATTCAGCAACAGCAGGTCCGCGTCGATCCCGCCGCCTCGCGCCGTCTCGGTCAGGAAGGCCAGCACCATCGACGAATCTCCGCCGTTGGCCCCCTGGGGATGATCCAGATCGAGCAGGGCCTCGTCTTCGCCCTCCTTTCGAGAGTACTCCATCACGCCGTCCAGGTAGGCCTGAAGGTACGGACCATACTGAATCGATATGCTGTCGCCTAAGACGTAGACTCTCACCGTTGCCTCCTTGCCCCAGCCCGGCCGTTCGCCGTGCGGCCTGTGGTCACGATCAGCGCGTCCAAGACGAGGGCGGACGTCAGATGCACGCGGGACGGACCCGACGGCCTCCTCCCGTCAGGAGCGCGGGTTGTCGTGGGGTCTCTATGCGTCATGCCCGTCGCCACTGGTTCTCACCGGAGATTGCCCTGCCTCCAGAACGCCGTCCGCCTGGACGCCGCCGCCAGCCGGCGCGCGGCCAAACAGAAGTTTGGCCTCTTCGACCCAGCAGTAGAGCACCGGCACCATGAAGATGGACAGCAGGACGACCAGCATCCCGCCGAAGGAGGGAATCGCCATGGGAACCATCACGTCACTGCCACGCCCCACGGACGTCAGAACCGGAATGAGCGCCAGAATCGTTGTTGCCGATGTCATCAGGCAAGGTCGAACACGACGCAGGGCCGCCGTCACTGTGGCCTCTCGGATTCCCTGACGCGTTTCCGGGCGGTGGTCCCGGAACACCTGATTGAGGTAGGTGGACTGAATCACGCCGTTGTCGGTAGCAATGCCGAACAGGGCAAGGAAGCCGACCCACACCGCCACGCTCAGGTTGATGGGATGGATCTGAAACAACTCTCGCATATGAACACCGAACATCCAGAAATCGAGGAACCATGGCTTGCCGTACAACCACAGCAGGATGAACCCACCCGACCACGCGACAAAGATGCCTGAGAAGACCAATAACGTCGTCACGACCGATCGAAACTGGAAGTACAAGAGGAGGAAGATCGCGAACAGCGCCAGCGGAAGGACCAGCGCCAACGTCCTCTGCGAACGAATCTGGTTCTCGTAACTGCCGGCAAAGGTATAGCTGACCCCCGGCGGAAGGACCAGCTCGCCGCGGTCGATCTTCTTCTGCAGGTACGCCTGGGCCTCCTCCACAACATCGACCTCAGCATTCCCGGGCTTCATGTCGAACAGCACGTACCCGATGAGGAACGTATCTTCGCTTTTGATAACCTGCGGGCCGCGCACATAGCGGATCTCCGCCACCTCGGATATCGGGATCTGCGTCCCCTCCTTGCCCGGCACAAGGATCCGCGCCATCGTCTCGATCTGATCGCGTAGTTCCCGTTCGTATCGAACGCGAACGGGGAATCGCTCTCTGCCTTCGACCGTCGTGGTAATCTGTCTGCCCCCGATGGCGATCTCAACGATGTCCTGGAACTCTCGCATCTTGACGCCATATCGCGCAATCGCTTCACGGTCGGGAACAATCTCCAAGTACGGCTTGCCGACGATACGATCCGCGATGACGGCGGAGGCCTCGATGCTGGGCACCTCCTTCAGGAAGCGTTCGATCTGAAGGCCCACGTCTTCGATAACCTGCAGGCTCGGCCCCTTGATCTTGAGCCCCATCGGGGCGCGCATGCCGCTCTGCAGCATGACGATTCGCGCGGCGATCGGCTGAAGCTTGGGGGCCGACGTGGTACCGGGAATCTCACCGGCCACGACGATCTCATCCCAAATGTCGTCCGGGCTCTTGATGTGCGGGCGCCACTGGCGAAACGGCTGCCCATCCTGGTCAGGGATCAGCTCGCCGTCCGTGTCGATGGCAAACGTGGCGCCGCTCTCGTCTTCCCTGAATGGTTCGTCAGGCCAGGCCGATCTGAAGTTGACGCGGCGCCCGTCCTTATCGGTCAGGTACTCGGGTTTGTAGTTGATGACTGTTTCGATCATCGAAATCGGGGCCGGGTCGAGAGGCGTTTCCGCTCGGCCGAGCTTGCCCACGACGGACTCGATCTCGGGGATCGCGTTGAAGGCCATGTCCTGCTTGGCCAGGATGTCGAGCGACTCGCCAATCGACGCGTGGGTCATCGTCGTCGGCATGTAGAGATAGGACCCCTCGTCCAGCGGCGGCATGAACTCCTTGCCGAGCCCCTTCCAACTCGCAGCCAGGTTCCACTGGACTCTCGTGTGGAATGGCTGGCCCTTGATGCTCTTAGCCGGGCTCGTGGGGTCATCCCACTTCCTAGCCTGCAGGCCCGCCAATCGGTACTTGTAGCGGTCGCCCCAAGGAAGCGCCTCTGCCTCCTCGGCGTTTAGGGCTTGCTGAGCATACTCTTCCGGAATGGCCCCGAAGAACGTCCCCAGTCCCAACCAGCCCACGGCCCCAAAGAACAGAACTGAGAAGACCACGCACATGAACAGGATCTTGTGGGCAAGCGCCCACCGGAGCACCCATGGGTAGACAAACTGAAACAGCCTGAAGAAGCTCAACAAGCCGCCGACGAGAATGGTGACGAAGAGGACATTGCGGACAAGTCCTCGCTCGGGCCCGAGCGGCTCCCAGTAGACGCTCAACAGGTACCCCACCAGCAGCACGACAAGAATGCTTGCCGCCAGAGGCCCACACCTGCCGAGAAGGCGAGGAAGCGTTCCTTCAAAGATGCTGTAGAGACCGAACAGCAACAACGCCACGCCCGAGGCCATAATGAGGAACGACGGTACGGTCAGACCGTAGATAGCCAGAGCCGCACCGGCCCCCGCAAGAAGGCCATAGATACCCGCTCGTAGTCTTCTTCCTGAAATCCGCCCGCAGAACAGGATGTGGGCGGCCGGCGGCAAGACTGTCAGTGCGAGGATGACAGATGCGAGCAGTGCAAAAGTCTTGGTGAAAGCCAATGGCTTGAAGAGCTTTCCTTCCGCGCCGATCATGGTAAACACCGGCAGGAAGCTGACCACCGTCGTGGCCACAGCGGTAAGCACGGCGCTGCCGACTTCGCTGGCTGCTCGGTGAACGACTTCCAGCCGAGGAGCTTCCGGGGGCGCCTCGTCGAGATGACGCAGGATGTTCTCACACACAACGATGCCCATATCCACGATCGTGCCGATCGCAATGGCGATGCCCGATAACGCCACGATGTTGGCATCGACGCCGAACGTCTTCATCGCGATAAAGGTCAGCAGGACCGCCAGTGGCAGCATGCTGCCAATCAGCACGCTGCTGCGAAGGTGCAGCACCATCAGGATGACCACGATGAGCGTAATCAGGATTTCCTGCGCCAGCGCATCGTTGAGTGTGCCAAGCGTCTCGTAGATCAGGCCGGTCCGATCATAGAACGGCACAAGGGTGACCTGACTGATGTTGGCCCACTCCGGCCATTGCCCCGGAGGCGTCGCCCGGAGGTGCTTGACCCATGCGTCATGGTTCAGTTCGATACCGGCGTGGGCGTCGTACCCATGTTCTGCCGCGTAGTATCGAATCTCGTCCGCGGTGACCTTGGATTCGTCGATCACAACCTTGACCGGCAGGCCAGGCGAGACCTCTTCTTCGATCTTCTTCTTGGTGTTCTTGATGACCTGCAGTGG
The DNA here is from genome assembly GCA_964428895.1 of uncultured Planctomycetaceae bacterium. Taxonomy (GTDB): domain Bacteria; phylum Planctomycetota; class Phycisphaerae; order SM23-33; family SM23-33; genus HyVt-337. The sequence continues at coordinate 7,982 of CAYRZU010000028.1, read as the reverse complement.
GTTATCGCCGTATCGGGCGACGACGACGCCGCCGACAGCTTCAGAGCCGTCCTTGTCCAACGCCCCACGGCGCAGGGCCGGGCCCAAGGAAACGGTCGCCACGTCCTTGACCCTGACGGGGACATTCTCGTGCACCTTGATGACGCTCTCTTCAATGTCCTCGACCCGCTTGATGAAGCCGATGCCGCGAACGAAATACTCCACGCGGTTCAGTTCGATCGTCTTAGCCCCCACGTCGATATTGGAGGCCTTGACCGCCATGTAAATGTCCGGCAGTGTCACCTGGTAGGCCCGCATGGCGTCCGGATCGACATCGACCTGGTACTCCCTCACGAATCCACCCACCGACGCGACTTCACTGACGCCATCAGCAGCCAGCAGCGCATACCGCACGTACCAGTCCTGAATCGTCCGCAACTCCTCCAGATCCCATCCGCCGACGGGGTTGCCGTTCAGGTCGCGGCCTTCGAGGGTGTACCAGTAGATTTGCCCCAGCGACGTGGCGTCCGGGCCCAGGGCGGGCTGGACCCCGCTCGGCAAGGTTCCGGCCGGCAGGCTATTGAGCTTCTCCAAGACGCGACTTCGCGACCAGTAGAAGTCCACGTCTTCCTTGAAGATGATGTAGATCGTCGAGAAGCCAAACATGGAGAGGCTTCGGATCGTCTTGACCCCCGGCACGCCCAGCAACGAGACGGTCAGGGGATAGCTGATCTGGTCTTCCACGTCCTGCGGACTTCGCCCCATCCATTGGGTGAACACAATCTGCTGATTCTCGCCGATGTCGGGGATCGCGTCGGTCGGGACCGGCCGGCGCTCAATGGCGGTTGTCTCCCAATCGAACGGAGCCACGACAATCCCCCAGCCAACGACGAACAACACCAACAGCCCCATCACCAGCTTGTTGGTCAGGCACCACCGCAGCAGCTTGCCGACAAGGGAACGCTGTTCGGGCGAAGGCTGGCCGTAGGGATTACTCATGGCGCTCGTTTTCATGCCCGCTGTCTCCCTGTCGACGCTGAGGTTGGGCCTGGATAACGTTGACAACATCGCCACAGCCCAGCATCGCTGTCCCGAAATACGGATTCCGCACCGTGCTGTCGGCCTGAAGCCACGTCGCCCCTCGGTCGTTAAAGGCCATCGGGCATGTGACCGTGAAGAATGACGTCCGCGGCGTCGGGCCGAAGTGATCGGCAACGGCGATCATTTGTTCGGACAGCAGCGAGAATTGATATCGCAGCGACTCGATGTCCTCGGCCTTGTCTACGTCGGACAGGATCGCCTCAAGATCACGGGACAGCTTCATCCACACATCATGATCGGCGCCTGCAAACCGACGCATATCCACGGAAGCAAGTGCCCGTCTGGTGGCCAACGACGCGGCCATCGCTTCCTCAAAGTCATCGTCAACCAGAGCGCCATGCAGCTCAAAGTAAGTGACGAACAGGCGGTCGAGCTGGGCTCGAAGCTCCTCGCTCACCGCAGCGTATCCGGCAACATCCTGGCCATGGCTGGGAGAGAATGGGGCCTCGAGGGTGGCCGGCGACTCAAGCCCGGCGCCAACGTCCTTGGGTCCATCGGCCCGCTTCCGGGCCCCTCCGCCGTGATCGTGCCCGCCGCCACCGCCACCACCTTCCGGTGACATCATTGCGGGCTTGGCCAAGATCTGCAGAGCGCTGTCGATCTTGAAGTTACCCCGGACGACAACGTGCTCGCCTTCCCTGAGTCCGGTCTGCACGAGGTAGTAATCCCCCGCGCGTGGCCCGAGGACAATTTCCCGCCCCTCGTAGGTTGGTTGGTCGGCATCAGGCACCTGGACATACACAACGGCGCGGGTGCCGGTCCGTAGCGCCGCCGTAACTGGAATCACCAGCGGCTTGTCCGCATCCTTCAGCTCACCCCCGACGTAGCCGAGCGATTCGGTTCGCTCCAGCGGCATTTCACAGATGTCGCACGCACCGGGCTCGTCCTTGACGACTTCCGGGTGCATCCGACACATCCATTTGCCCGCCAGATCAGGATCCATCACCCTCCCACCGGAGGCGACCTGTGTTCGCGCGATTGCTTTGACGAACATGCCGGGCTTGAGCCTTCCGTCCGCGTTGGGCGCGTTGACGCGGACCTTCACCGTACGAGTGCCCGACATCAGGATCGGATCGATAAAGGCAATCGTCCCGGTGAATACCCGGCCGGGATAGGACACGGTCGTGAATTCGATCTTCTGGCCATAACGGAGCCACTCCAAATCCGACTCGTATGCGTCCAGCTTGACCCATACCTGTGACAAATCGGCGATCGTATAGATTCGCGTGCCTGTCTTGACGTACATCCCCTCCTGGGCGTTCTTGTGAATCACAATCCCCGCAGCCGGAGAGTAGATCGTCAAGTGCTCCGATGCCTGTCCCGTTCGAACGACCCGTTCGATCTGCTCGGCCGTCAGACCGAGCAGACGGAGCTTCTCCCGTGCAGCCACGGCAGTGGCCTCCGTTGTTTCACGGACAATCCCAACGTCGCTGTTCTTCAGCGCCTGGACCGTTGCCAGGGCCTGAATCAGCTCCTCCTGTGCGCTGAGCAATTCCGGGCTGTAGATGTAGACCATGTGGTCTCCCTCCCGCACGGGCACGCCCGTGTAGTCCACATACAGCCTGTCCAACCTCCCCGGCACCCACGCGGTAATGTAAGCCAGTCGCGTCTCGTCGTAATCAACCTTCCCCACCATCCGGATCTCTGATTCGACAAACCGGCGTTCGACCGCCACCACTTCAATGTCCATCAGGGCCTTGCCGGCCTCGCTCGTCGAGAACTCCCGCAATCCGGCGCCCTCTGTTGCCCGTACCGGAATCAGGTCCATCCCGCATTTCGGGCACTGCCCCGGCCCGGGCCGACGAATCTCAGGATGCATCGAACACGTCCACACCGCCGCCACGTCCTCTTGGTCGGCGTGGTCGTGGCCGTCCACTGTGGCCACCACCGGCGCAGCTACATCGTCCTCGCCGCCCCAGAACGCCGCGCGCAGGAAGAAGCCGAGGAGCACGCTGACAAGAATGATGACCAACAAGCCGGTCCTCTTGCCGAGCTCGATAGCAATCCGACGGGCTTGATTCCTTGCGTCAACCATGACTGGACTCCTCTACGCTATCCCGTTGCCTGATGGGCTTGAGACGAACGGGGCCTAGGACATCTTAGTGCAGGAACATGACCAACCCGGCGTGTGCGAGTCCGACGACTAGGGCGATAACGCCGATGGTCTTGTGGACTCGCATCACCACCCGTGTCTTCAGATGCGCTGCTCGCCGCAAGACGCCAAGGAGAACTGTCACAGCTAGCAGGGACAGTGTAGTGATGCCCGTTGGAACGATCAATCTCGCAAGCCACCGAGTCACCGATTCGTGTCCATGGCTATTGTCACCTGCGACGGTCACGCCGGCGCTGCACGCGAATTGGGGCAAACGATGCATGTACTTCTCCGGGTCGCTCTCAAAGGCCTCTTTGCAGGACGCGCAACAGAAGTAGACCTTCTTGCCCTGATAGACGGTGTGGAGATCGGGGTCAATCTTGTTGCCGATCATGACAGGACATTCCGTCTGTTCGGCCTCATCGCCATGTGCAATCGCCACATCCGCCTGCCAACTGGCCACCGATGCCACAACAATAAGCAGAGGCAGCCGGATCATGCCCGCCCCGGCTAGACCGGTCGCACTTGCGTCATGCATTTCAGTTCGGCCCCGTTTCAGAAGCATTGGTAGTCTCCTCGACGCCATACCTGTTCCCTTCGTCAATCAGAACGGTTGGGTAGGCTTCGACGTTCCCGGTTTCTGCTGTTTTTCCCCCGGGTAAGCCCCTTTGACTTACTGCACTTGCCCCCTCATCGGGGCTGCGTGGGTCGGGGATCGGGATCGTCCTGTCACGATCCGATGCGGCAAGCGCGATCACGCTCCCCCTGATCAAACAGATTACGAGTCCATGGCTCGGATCAACCTGGCTCTACGAGAAGGGCGCTGTCAGCGACCTCCTGATCGTAGTTCTCACTCTCGTCGTCCGGATCGCTCTCGGCGTCCGCCCTGTCTTCGCCGTCGACGGAAGGGACTGGCTCGGGTTGGACGCTTCCATTCTCGGCGATCTGTTGCCCGGTGAGCATCTCCAACTCGGCCAGCCTCTGAATCTTGTCCGACAGGCCTCTTTCGTAAGACAACTGGAACTCCAGCAGCAACCGCTGCGCATCGATCATATCGGTGAAAGAGGCCTTGCCGCCCTGGAAAGCCGTCAGTGTTGCCTTCAGCGACTCCTCCGCCTTCGGAAGAAGCGTGTCCCGGTACAGGTTGATTCGTCGGTCCGCATCGCGGAATCGATAGGTGACCATCTTCAGCCGGGCGCTCAGTGTGTTGACCGTCTGGGCCTTCTGGTACACCGCCGCCAGCCGTTGGTGTTTTGCCTCCCGGACCCCGGCAGAAAGCTTGCCGAACCAAATCGGCACATTCACTGAGACGCCGGCAATGACTGCGTCCTTGCCATCATCGCTCGGGCTCCTGCCGCCAGTCGAATCGGCGGTGTCGATGTAGTCCAGCCCCAGCGTTACGTCCGGGATGTACTGCTGCTTCGCCAATTCGATCTCGTGTTCGCTCTTGGCGATCTCAAAGTCCAACGCCTGGATCTGCGGGTTCGTTTGTTGTAGCCATATCAACAGCTCATCATCGTTCACCGTCACCATGGGGTCTTCGACCCGATCGGGCCACGGCAAGGGCGCATTGGCAGGCCGATTCAAGGCCGCGTTCAGTCTGGCAACGACCGGTTCCCGAAGATCCCGCAGCGTGCTGAGGCGGTCGTCCAGTTTGCCCAACTCGACTTGGGCCCGAATTACCGCGGGGTGTGAGGCGGCGGCAGCTTTGTATCGGGTGCGAAGAACCGTCTCGATGTTCTGAAGGAGTTGGATGTTCTCATCCAGAATCGAAATGGCCCGCCACAAGTAGTGGTACTCGTAGTAGGCTTCCTTCACGTCGTAGAAGAGCGCCAGCTTCTCGGCTTCGTATGCCTTGCGTTTCACGTCGGCGGCCTCCAAGGCCGCATTTCCCTTGGCTTCCAACTTCCCCAACCATGGGAAGGTTTGGGAGATCGCAAAACCTTGGCGCTGCGCGCCGACCCGAGTCTCCACCGCCTGAATGTAGTACCGATAGCTGAAACGGGGATCGGGAAGCGCCTTAACCTGAGGGACCTTCTCCAACGCTGCCTTCCAGCGGTTGAAGGCGGCCTCCAGGCCCGGGTTGTTCAGAGCTGCGTATTCAAGGTATTGGGGCAGGCCCGTACCGTCAGCCAACTCAGGCAGCTCACGGTCGGACATGTCGGCAGGCTCAAAGAGACTGGCCGGGCTTGTGGTCGGCGACCAAGAGTAGGGATGGCCGGCCGAACGGTTCCGGCTGAAGTCGCAGCCGCTGGGAAGCAGCCCGAACAACAACAGAAGAAGCCCAAATGCCACCCAAGGCCTGAATAGTCGTATCATGTCTCACCATTGCCCTGCACGCCGAAGCTCAGCTTGGCACGCCACGGCCAAAATCGGGACAGACGGACAATGCACATCCCGCCCCTAACGTAAGGATCGGCTATCACCTAGGTGGGTTCTCCACTGAATTCACGGTCCAAGCACGCCAACGTCACGTTCTCTGTCAGGGCTAGGCTCAGCCGTACTTCTTGCGGCGCGAAAGCGACCACTCAGACAGGAACGGACCAAGACGTTGTTTCGTTCCCGAAAAGCAGACTTGCTCTCTCCCAACTACGTCGCCCGGGGCCGCGCCTGCCGCGGGGCTGATTCACCCTCCAACTTCTTGGCGGCCGCTCACCTCGGCCTTCCGGTCCGCATGCTTCTCTTAACCTTTCTGACCATCTCAACGGAACGGATGACCGTGACGTTCCCTCGCAGTTCATCAAGGCTTGACGGGCAAGTTGCATCCGGTTATTCGTCCATGAATCAGTCTTGCGATGGAACGCATCCGGCGACTGATCCGTTTAGAGGGTGGTGAATAGCCACGGCACCGATGGCCGACAGAACCGCATTCGACAACATTGCGATGCCGCACTTGGACGCCGTCTATAGAGCGGCGATCGCCCTGTGCGGAGATCCCCATGACGCACGCGACCTAGTCCAAACGACCTACCTCAAGGCTCTTGAACGCTTTGAGTCATTCCAGACCGGAACCAACTGCAAGGCATGGCTCATGACGATCCTTCGGAACAATTGGATCGACAACCTGCGGCGCCGGAAGGTCGCCGGGCCCCAGTTGACACTCAACGACGCGATCGTTTCCGAGCCATCGCAGGCCGAAGAAGCCGTCTGGTCCGACGCAAGCGATGTCCTGGAGAACTTCGGTGACAAGGATGTCATCCGCGCCCTTAGCGAACTGCCCGAGGACCAACGGCTGACGCTCTTCCTCGTAGATGTTGAAGAGCTGAGCCACGAGGAAGTCGCTCAGATAACGGGCGTAGCGGTTGGCACGGTCAAGAGCCGAACAAGCCGAGCGCGAGCCCTGCTGAAGGATAAGCTCTGGGCCCACGCGAGAGATGTTGGACTGGTGAGGCGTTAGCCATGAATCACCTTACAGATGAACAACTTGAAGACATCGTCCAGGGCGGCCCGCCCGAGCCCCCCCACTTAGCTCAATGTCAGCACTGCCAAGCGCGATTGGCCGAGATGGCCGCCGTTCGCGGCAGGTTGCGATCTGCGTTTGAAGACATCCGAGCGGACGACTCTCTCAAGGACAGTCTCCGAGCTGCTCTAGACCGGGCCGGGGCGCCGTCCACCTCGACCCAGCCGACCAGAAAGACGCCTCACCTTCTTGTCCACCGTGTGCTTTGGCCCGCCTTGGCCGCCGCAGCCGTCCTGGTGATAACGATACCGGTAGTCATCTACTTCGCTTGGCCGCAACCGGCAATGGCCGCCGGCGAGGAGTTCTATCGGATCTACGAGCACAACCTGTCCCCCCACGCCGACCTGTATGCCGGCGAAAGCCCGGAAGACCTTGCGGGCTACTTGAAGGAACAGCTCGGGTTCCGACCGGCATTGCCCCAGCCAGAAGCCGGGATGAAGCTGCGAGGATGCTGTGTCGTTCACTTCCGGGAGAAGCCGGCCGGTAGCTATGTTGTCGAAAGCGATCATGGCGTAATCTCGATCGTGGTGCTGACCGACCGAGCGAGCGCCGTGGGATTCCGCGAACAAGTTCGTCGTAAGGGACGGACCTACGAACTGGGCTCTTTCGCCAAGGGCCGGATGGCCCTGGTCGAGCTCGACGGCTTCACCTACTGCGCCATCGGCGAAGTCTCCTACGACTTCCTGATCGACCTCCTCGACCGTCTGGCCCCGTCGGCCGATTGAACACCGGGTGCACGCGTTGGGCCCCTTCCTGACCAGAGCCCTGCCCGGTCTGTTCGGCGTGGGGGGGGCATCATATGAGGCTCTGCAGATGACATATGCGCCGGATTTGTCTGGCCTCCCGGGAAGCCGGTCGGCGCATTTACAGTCAGACACAGGGGTTATTGCATATCGGCCGGGCTGACCCCGGCGCGCTCATCTCGGTCGTCTTACGCCCTACCCCCCAACGGGCAGACTGGTATCTGGACTCTCTGATCGGCCTACTCCGGCCGATGCGGCGCTTTCGATAACAGCCCGTCGACTTTCTTCAGGAGGACACCGAACTCCACGGGCTTCTCTAGAAAGTCCGCCGCGGGCAACCACTCATCGTCAATGTCCTGGGAGCCGAAGCCCAGAGGGAACTTCACGTTGATGGCCGTCAGCATCAATACGGGAACATCCTTCAGGTCATCCCGATGATGTATGGTCCGAGCCAACTCGAACCCCGCCGCCGTGTCCTCGGGAAACATCACATCCAGGATAACCAGATCCGGGTGTTTGGCCTCTATGCTGCGCAGCCCACAGTCAGTGGTCAGCTGTTCAACGTCAGCGACTTTGGGAATAGGTGTGCGTGAACGCTAAGTCACAG
>CAYRZU010000027.1:0-40726 GCA_964428895.1 uncultured Planctomycetaceae bacterium | reverse complement strand
AACGGGGCGCCGCCGTGCCAGACCATCCACAGGTGGGCGTCGCCGGCGTCGGGGCCGTTGTAGTCCAGGCGGTTCTTGCCGGGCGTGTGCGGGCTGCCGGGGATGTAGGGGCGGCTATCGAGCGGGCGGAGGGCTTGGGGAATTGCCTTGTCGAAGAGTGTCTTGTAGTCGTCCCACGCCATGGCCACATCGGTCCAGGTATCGTCGGTCAGCCAGCCTTCGATCTCGTTATTGCCGCACCACAAGGCAATGCAGGCGTGGTGGCGGAGACGGCGGACGTTGTCGGCGACTTCGGCCTGGACGTTGTCGCAGAAGGCCGGGTCGTCAGCGGGATAGCCCGAGCAGGCGAACATGAAGTCTTGCCAGACACAGATGCCGAACTCGTCGCAGAGGTCGTAGAAGGCGTCGGCTTCGTAGATGCCGCCCCCCCAGACGCGGAGCATGTTCATGTTGGCGGCGGCGGCGTCGCGGACGAGGCGTTCGTAGTCGTCGGCGGTTACGCGGGTGGGGAAGGCGTCGGCCGGGATCCAATTGGCGCCCTTGGCGAAGAACGCCCGTCCGTTGACCTCGAAGTGGAAGCTACGGCCCCAGCGGTCGGGCTTCTGGATGAGCTCCATCTCGCGCAGCCCCACGCGGCGAACGGTGGTGTCGACCAGGGCGCCGTCGGCGTCGAGCAGATCGACGGTGACGTTGTAGAGGGGCTGGTCGCCCATGCCGGCCGGCCACCATAGCTTGGCCTTGGGGATCGGCAGGACGAACGTGGCGCGGCGGTTGCGGATCGGCGCGGCGGCCCCGGCCACCACGCGCCCGCCGAAGGTGACCAGCACACTGGCCGTCAGTTTGGTGCGGGTCTTGCTGACGGACTCGGCTTCAACCGCCAGGTCCAGCGTTACCCCGCCGCGGGCGTGGGTCTGTTCGATGCGAACGTCGGCCAGGCGTGCGGCGTTGAAGGCGGTCAGGTAGATGTCGCGACAGATGCCGGCCGTGGTCGCCATGGGGCCCCAGTCCCACCCGAAGTTGCACGCGCTCTTACGGAGATGGGCCCAGACGCCGGCGGCGATTGTTCCGGCGCCCACGTTGGGGATGGGGCGTCTCTTCTCGGCGCGATGGATATAGTCGATGGCCGAGTCAAAGCGGACCTCGATGGTATTTCGGCCGGCCTTGAGGAGGCGCTTGACGTCGAACTCGTAAGTGCGGTGTTGGTTGTCAGTCTTGCCGATGCGCTTGCCGTTGAGGGTCACGGTGGCGAGGGTGTCGAGCCCTTCACACATCAGCAGCACGCGGTCGCGGGCGAGCGACCGGGCCGGCAGGTCGAACTGTCGGCGGTAGACCCAATCGGTTTCTCCGATCCACTGCTGGTCGGATTCGTTGTCGCGGTCGAAGGGGTCTTCGATCTTACCGGCCGCCAGCAAGTCGGTGTGCACACAGCCGGGCACGGTGGCGGGGATGCGTTCGTTGGCGTCGGCACGGCGGAGAGTCCACTTGCCGCCCAGATCGATCAGTTGCATGACACGCTCCTTGGGAAGGTAGGCGCGCACCCTAGCAGGCGGCGGCCGGCGGGGTCAAGCGCAGGAGCTGGTGGCGGAGCTATTCGGCCAGGACGCGGACGAGTTCTTTGAAAGCGACCGCCAGGTGGGGCCCGTCGAGGCCGGCGTCGACGAGTTGTTCGAGGCGGGAGGCGTGGGCGATGAAACGATCAGGAATGCCGATCAATTTCACGTTGCCGGTGGAGAGGCCCCTCGCGGCGGCCAGTTCCAGCACGGCCGATCCGAACCCGCCGACCTGGGCGTGATCTTCAACGATGACCACGGGCTTGCCGGATTCGATGCGGCTGCTGATTTCGGTGGCGTCGAGGGGCTTGGCGAAGCGGGCGTTGATGACGGCCACGGATAGCCCGTCCTCCCGTTGCAGCGTGTCGGCGGCTTCCAGGGCGTGCTCACACATCACGCCGTAGGCGATCAGCGTGCCGTCGGAACCTTCGCGGACGACGCGGGCCTTGCCGAGTTCAAAGGGGGGGCAGTCGGGCCCGAGGGGGTCGGGCACTTCGTCGCGCGGGTAGCGGATGGCGGCGGGCCCGTCGAGCGTCAGGGCCAGGTGCAGCGCCGCGGCCATTTCCGCTTCGTCGGCCGGCGCCATCAGCGTGATGCCCGGCAGCGGCCGCAAGTAGGCGATGTCCATGAATCCGTGGTGGACGGCGCCGTCCGAGCCGACCAGCCCGGCCCGGTCCATGCAGATCAGCACGGGCAGTGTCTGCAGGGCGGCCTCCTGGAAGACCTGGTCCATCGCGCGCTGCATGAAGGTGGAGTAGATGGCGGCCACGGGTCGTCGGCCGGCCTTGGCGAGTCCGCCGGCCATAGCCAGCGCGTGCGACTCGCTGATGCCGACGTCAATGGTCCGTTCGGGGAACTCTTCGCGGAAGGTGGCCAGGCCCGTGCCGTCCGGCATGGCGGCGGTGATGGCCACGATGCGATCGTCGGCCTTGGCGGCGTCGATCAGGGCGCGGGCGAACACCTTGGTCCAGGTCGGGTGGCCGGGGGCGAAGACCGCCTGGCCGTCCTCAATGGTGTGGGCCGACGGGCTGTGGAAGCGGCAGGGGTCTTCCACCGCGTACTGACAGCCGCGGCCTTTCTCGGTGTGCACGTGCAACAGCACGGGGTGGCGGATTCGGCCCACGCGCTTCAGCAGCGGAATCAGGCCGTTCAGGTCGTGCCCGTCGAACGGGCCGAAATACCGGAATCCCAACGCCTCCAGCGCCTGGGCCCCGTGGACGGTGCTTCGTAGGCCGTCGCGGAGGTGTTTGAGGGCGTCGTAGATTTCCTCGCCCAGCGGCACGTGGTGCAGCAGGTACTCCGTGCCTTGCTTGATGCCTTTGTAGGTGTCGGACAGTCGCACCCGGTCCAGCGCCCGGGCCATGGCCCCGGTGGTGCGGTCGATGGCCATGGAGTTGTCGTTCAGGACGATCAGCAACTGGCGGTCCATCATGGCCGCGTAGTTGAGGGCCTCCATCGATAGGCCGTTAACGATGCTGGCGTCGCCGACGACGGCCACGACTTTCCGGTCGGCCTCGCCGCGCTGCTGGTCGCCCAGGGCCAGCCCGATGGCGGTGGAAATCGCCGTGCCGGCGTGGCCGGTGGCGAACAGGTCATAGTCGCTTTCAGAGGGGGCGGGGAATCCGCTCAGCCCGTCGGTCTTCCGCAGGTGGTCGAACGCCTCGGCCCGGCCGGTCAGCAGCTTGTGGGGGTAGCACTGGTGGCCCACGTCCCACAGCAAGCGGTCGCGGGTGAAGTCGAACGCGTAGTGCAGGGCGATGGTCAGCTCGGCGATCCCCAGGTTGCTGGCCAGGTGCCCGCCGTTGGTGCTGACGACCTCGACGATCCGCTGTCGCATTTCGTCGGCCAGTTGCGCCAGCTCATCCATGCTGAGGCGCTGCAACTGGTGCGGACTGGTGATTCGGCTGAGGAGCTTGGGTTTCGACATGCTGTGATTAACTTATCAGTAAGTGCGCTCAAGGAGCAAGTGAGCAAGTTCACGCAACGGCGCCGCCGAGGCCGGCAGCGGCGCCAACGCCTCAATCGCCTGGCCCGATAGTTGGCGGGCGGTGGCGGCGGCCTCGTCGGGGCCCAGTTGGGCCACCAGCGTGTGTCGGCCGTGCTTGGCGTCTTTGCCCGGGCTCTTGCCGAGCGTGGCGGCATCGCCGGTGGCGTCGAGTACGTCATCGACGGCCTGGAACGCCAACCCCACGCCGAGGCCGAAATCGCTGAGGGCGCCCAAGGCCGCCTCGGAGGCTCCGCCGGCGATGGCGCCCATCCGCACCGCGGCGCGAATGATGGCGGCGGTCTTGCGCCGGTGAATGTAGGTCACACCGTCCAGGCCCTCGGGCAGCGGGCACAGGCCCATGTCGGCGACTTGGCCGGCCACCATGCCCGCGGCGCCGGCGCCGCCGGCCAGTTCGGCTACCAGCTTGGCCGCCAGCGGATCGTGCGTTTCAGCTAGTACACCGAAAGCGCGGGTCAGCAGGGCATCTCCGACCAAGATCGCCATGGCCTCGCCGTACTGCACGTGGGCGGTCGGCAGGCCGCGGCGGAGAATGTCGTTGTCCATCGCGGGTAGGTCGTCGTGCACGAGGCTGTAGGAATGCACCATCTCCACCGCCACCGCCGCCCGGCGGACGAGTTCGTCGTCGCCGTTGCCGCCGGCCGCCTCGGCCGAGAAACGCACCAGCGCCGGCCGCAAGCGCTTGCCGCCGTTGAGCACGCAATAACGCATCGCCTCGACCAGCGCCTCCGGCACCTCCGGCTCGGCCAGCCAACGTTCCAAGTCCTTCTCGAACGCGGTTGCCTGGGGGACCAGCAAGTCGGCGAGGGTGCGTGGTGATTTCGATTCGGCTGGGGGCACGGTCTTTCCCATCACTTCCCTCAAGGAGGCATCATTATATAGGGGCCACTTGGCTCATTCTAGGGTCGCCTCGGGTTATCCGCCGCGGAAGTTTCGCCATCGGTGTATAATGCGGCCCGCTACGGCCGTCCCGGGCGGCGGCCGAGCATGTAAAGGACAAACCCCATGACGCAACTGAACGACCTGGCAGCACTTGACTCGGCCGTCCGCTCCGGCGTGGCTTCGGTGACCATCAGCGACATCCACACCCACCTGTTCCCGCCCAGCCACGGAGAACTGCTGCTGTGGGGGATCGACGAACTGCTGACCTACCACTACCTGGTGGCAGAGCTGTTCACGATTGCGCCGAAATCCATCACGCCGGCCGGCTTTTGGAAAATGCCCAAGCGCGCCCAGGCCGACCTGGTCTGGAAGCACGTATTTGTCGGCGGCGGGGCGCTATCGGAGGCGTGTCGCGGCGTGATCACCGTCCTGAGCAAGCTCGGCCTCGACGCCGGGGGGCGGGACCTGGCCGGCATCCGCGCCTGGTTCGATTCCCAGACCGCCGACGGCTACCTGGCGAAAGTCTTTGAAGTAGCCAACCTCGACTACGCCATCATGACCAACAACCCCTTCAAGTCCGAAGAGGTCGACTGTTGGGATAAGGACTTGCCGCGGCCTGAGGTGCTCAAGACCGCCCTGCGGATCGACGACTTGCTGGTCAACTGGCCCGCGGCCGCCAAGGTCATGCGAAAGGCGGGCTACCAAACCACCGCCAAGTGCGACAAGGCTTCCCGCAAGGAAGCGCGGCGCTACATCGGCGATTGGGTCGAACGATTGCAGCCCGTTTACATGGCCGCCTCGCTCGGGCCGGATTTTTCGTATCCGGCCAAGCACGATTCCACCAAGGTGCTCGACGATGTGCTGGTTCCCGTCGCCATCGCTGACGGCCTACCGATCACGCTGATGACGGGCGTCAAGAAAGCCATGAACCCCGCCCTTGGCGACGGCGGCGATGCCGTCGGCACCGCCGACGTGGACGCGGTGGCCAACCTGTGTGCGACATACCCCGACGCCAAGTTCATCTGCACCATGCTCTCGCGCGTCAACCAACACGAGCTGACGGTCGTCGCCCGCAAGTTCGGCAACTTGCACGTGGAAGGGTGCTGGTGGTTCTGCAACAACCCCTCCATCATCGACGAAATGACCCGCATGCGCCTGGAACTGCTCGGCACGGCCTTCACCTGCCAACACAGCGACGCGAGAGTGCTGGACCAACTCATCTACAAGTGGGCCCACACAAGAGAACTGGTAGCCGACGTCCTGGCCGAGAAGTATCGCGATCTTTTCAACGCCGGCTGGCGCCCCACCACCGAAGAAGTCACCCGCGACATCCGCGCCATCTTCGGCGGATCCTTCGAGGCCTTCCTGGCGAAGTGATTGGCGGGGATGCCCCCACGCGGCTGACAACAGATGTGTAGGGTGCGTAGCTGTGCTACGCACCCTACTCGATGTGCGTTCATTTCTATGAGTCTTCTGTGGCGCTCTTCACGGAGCGTCTCCGCCAGAAGGCCAGGATAAGCCCGAGGATGATGGCCAGGATGAAGGAAAGCGCCCCGGAACCGCCGAAGCATAGCACGACAAGGATGCCCTCCAGGTAGAAGACATTGTGTAGCTCAAGAGCGTGTTCAACATCTGCCAACAGTGGGGCGCCTTGGGTGATTGTCAACGTCAGTTCATGCTCCCCATTCAGGTCGTCCGGCAATGAACTCAGGTGGATCATTCCTTCATCGATCCCCGGCGTTCCGGCCTTCTTGCCGGACAGAGCTGTCCGGTGCACTTGCCGGCCTTGCGGAGTCGTGACAATCAACTCCGCCTCCAGACCATCAAGGAGTGCTCGTGCGCTTCTGTGCTTGAGGGTTCCTGATGGCACCCGCAGACAGATCGATTGGCCGAAGCCCGCGGCGTAGAAACTCGCCTGGTCGTCAAGATAGACCCCCGGTCGAGAAAGATCGGCCTGTGCAAGGACCTCTCTCGCCTTGGAGGCCCGCCTCTCCTGGCGGGCAATGCCGAACAACTGGCCGAAGGCGACCACGCCAAGCGACAGAAGGATCGCGATACAAGTCAGCAGAACGGCCTGACCGGTCGTGTAGGGCCGACGGACACGAAGCTTGCTGTTGCCCATGGGACTGGTCCCCTGAATCCCTGGCATCCCTGCTACTTGCCGTGTTCTTCACCGAGTTCGCGGCTTCGTTGGGTGGCGGCGCGGACGGCGGCGATCCAGGCGTCTTTGGTGTTGGCGGCGTCGAGGGTTTCCATGGCGCGTTGGGTCGTGCCGTTGGGGCTGGTGACCATGGCGCGCAGGTCTTCAGGGCGGTGGCCGGTCTCGGTCAGCAGCTTGGCGGCCCCGGCGCAGGTTTGGACGGCCAGTTGGTAGGCGAACTCGTAGCTGAGGCCGTCGGCCATGCCGGCGGCGATCAGGGCCTCGATCACGTAAAAGAAATAGGCCGGCCCCGTGCCGGAGACGCCGGTGACCACGTCCATGAGGTCCTCATCGACGGGCACGGTCTTGCCGCTGGCGGCGAAGAGGCCTTCGACCCATTGCACGTCGTCGTCGGTCGCCCGCGGGCCTCCGGCGATGCCGCTCATGCCCGCCCCCACCAGCATGGGCGTATTGGGCATGACACGCACGATGTGGCCCTTGCCGCCGAGGTGGTGATCGATCAGGCCGGTCGGCACGCCGGCGCAGATGCTGATGATCAGCGCCTCATCGGGCACGACGTGGGCGACCTCGTCCAGCACCTCTTCGATGTTCTGGGGTTTGACCGACAGCAGGATGCGGGGGCATTTGGCGGGGACCAGATTGTCGGCCGCCCAGGCCACGCCCAGTTCGCTGGCGAGCTTCTGGCGGCGCTCCTGGCGCACGTCGGCCACCACGATCTCATGCGGCTGCAGGAAACCCGAATGCAGCTCGGCCTTGAGGATCGCCTCGGCCATGTTGCCGGCCCCGATCACGCCCAGTTCGTATGTGACGTCTTTGCTCATTATGCGTCTCCCGATTTAGCAGCAACAGATTACCACAGAGAGGGACAGGGATGAACGCAGATGAACACAGATAAGAAGACTAGTAAGAAACGATCTGCGTCTATCTGTGTCTATCTCTGTTCAGCTACTCGAGGTTGGCGTGGCGTTGGCGGAAGGTGTCGGTGTCGACGTTGAGGAACTCGGCCAGCACGTTGAAGACGGCGTCGAGGCAGAGGCTGGCGGCGTGTTCGAAGACGGCCGCCCGGATGACGATGTCGTCGTCGTGGGCGGGGATGACCACGACCTTGTCGGCCTCGGTGGCCAGGGGCGATTTCGGCTCGGCCGTCAGCACCACCACGGTTGCGCCGAGCTGCTTTGCTCGGCCGGCCAGGTACGCGGTGTAACCGGTTTGGCCGGTGGTGGAGATCGCCACCAGCAGATCGCCCTTACCGGCGGCGGGGGTGGTGGTCTCGCCGGGGACGTAGACGCTCAGCCCGGCGTGCATCAGCCGCATGCCGAAGCTGCGGGCGACCAGGCCCGATCGGCCGGCCCCGGTCACGAAGATTCGCGGCGCCTGCCGCAGCATGTCGGCCAATTCCAGGAAGCCGACCCAGTCGGCCTCGCTCATGGTGGACTGGATGCGGTCCAGCAGGTCCCGCCCGGCATTCTTGACTCGATCACGATCCGACAACATATCTCTATCCTATGGCGCCGGCGGTGCCGCCTTTTTCCCAACGCTTCAGGTTTACCACTTGGGCCAGCGTGCTGTTGCCGTCTTGGATTTCCGCGCGGATGCGGTTCTCGGCCTCCAGTACATCGGCGGCGCGGTTGGCCATTTCCACGGCCTTGGCGGCCGGCAGAACCATCACGCCGTCATCGTCGGCCACGATCCAATCGCCCGGGCAAATGCGCTGGCCACCGATTTCGATGGGCTCGTTAACGCTGCCGGCCCCATGGGGGTCGCCGGCGTTGCTGGTTACGTGGGTCGACCACACGGGCAATTGTAGGCGGCGAATCTCGCCGGTATCCCGGACGGCGCCGTGAACGACCACGCCGGCGAGCTTCTTGTTGGTGGCGCTTTCGCTGGCCAGTTCGCCCCAGACGGCCGGCGGTTGTCCGCAGGCGTCGATCACGAGCACGTCGCCTTCGCTCGCGGCGTCGATGGCCTGGACGGGCTTGGCCCAATCGCCCGGCAGCGTGCGGGCTGTGACGGCCTGGCCGACCGCCCGCGCGCCGACCCACAATGTCTTGAGGCCCGGCAGGCACGGCTGGCGGTGGGCGCCGTCGGAGATATTGGCGGTGGAGACCGTTTCCAGCGTCTGGCGGATGTCGTCGGCGGTCGCCCGCTTGAAGTGCTCACTGGCGACGGCCTGCTTCGAGTCGATCGCTTTGCGGATGGCCTTGGTGGCGGCCTTTGGGTCGACGGCTTTGGTGATGGCGCCGCCGACGATGACCACGTCGGCCCCGGCGGCGGCGGCCGCGGCGGCGGTTTCGCTGTTGATGCCGCCGGCGACGGCCACGGTCAGGTCGCTCGCGGCGCGAACATCTCTTAATAGGGCCAGCGGATCGGCGCCCGTCATCTGCGCGTCGATGGCGCAGTGCACGTCCAGCCACGCCACGCCCAGTTCGGCTGCGCCTTTGGCGAAGGCGACCGGGTCTGCCAACCCCAGCAGGTCGACCGCTACTTGCAGGTTGTAGTGCTTGCCGGCTTCGACGCATTCGCGGATGGTTGTCTCGCCGGCGGCGGCGAGCACGGTGAGGATATTGGCCCCGGCCTTGGCGGCGGCCTCGGCCTCGATGCGCCCGGCGTCCATGGTTTTCATGTCCGCCACGATCACGGCCTCGGGGAACGTCGCCCTGAGCTGCCGGACCGCGTCGAGCCCTTCGGACTTGATCAGCGGCGTGCCGGCCTCGATCACCTCGGCCCCGCCGGCCACAGCCGCCTCAGCAACGGCCATCGCCCGCGAAAACTCCACGAAATCCAACGCAACCTGTAGTTTGACGCTGCTCATAGTCCCGTAATTCTACCACAGCTTCGAACAGGGATGAACGCAGATGAACACAGATGAACTGAAAATGGCTTCTTCTGTATCCGCGTTAATCTGCGTTTATCCCTGCTGGTCTGTTTCGGGCAGTTGCAGGTCGGTGATCTTGTCGAGTTGGCGTTGGAGTTGGCGGGTGCGGACGCCGTTGACGGTGTCGAACTGTTCGGCCGTCTGGCGGATGCGGTCGCCGAGCTTTTCGATTTGCTCGTTGTAGCGCTCCCACTCGCGGTTGAAGTCGGTCAGCACGGTCAGGACCTCGCCGGCCTCCTTCATCAGCACGGCCCGCTCGGCCGCTTGACGGATGACAGCCAGCATGGCGTATAGCGTCAGCGGGCCGGCCAGCACGATGCGTTTGGTGAGGGCTTCGTCCATCAGGTCCGGGTTGGCGGCGAGGCTGAGGGCAAAGATTTGCTCGTTGGGGATAAAGAGGATCACGTAATCGACGGTTGGCAGCTTGGGGTCGATGTAGCCTCGGCCGGCCACGGCACGGACGTGGTTGCGAACGGCGGTGGTCAGGTCCTTCAGGGCGGCGGCGCGGCCGTCGTCGTTATCGGCGTCAACGTAGGCTTTGAAACTATCGAGCGGGAACTTGACGTCCATGTTCACGCGGTAATCGTTGGGGAGGAAGAAGGTGAAGTCCGGGCGGCCGGACTCGGCGTCGGCCGAGGATTGCTTGGAGTAATTGACGTTTTCGACCAGGCCGGCCAGGCGGAGAATGTCCTCGGCCATCTTTTCGCCCCACGCTCCGCGGCGCTGGCTGGACGCCAACATGCGGTGCAGCTCGCCGGTGGTCGTCGAGAGGCTGGCGACCGAGGTGGTCAGCGAGCCGAAGGCCTCTTTGCGGTTGGCCTCGGTGGTTTGCATGAAGGTGGCCAGTTGGGTTAGGCGTTCGTTGACGGCGGCGACGGCTTGGTCGATCAGGGCCTTCTTGCCGTCGAGGGTCTGGGCGGCCTGGTCGGTTAGGCGTTTGCTGTTGGCGTCGAGGGCGTCGGCGGCCAAGGCGGTGAAGGTCTCGCGGAGGCCTTGTTCGGCCTCGGTCGCCCGGGCCGCGTCGCTGCGGCTGCGCATCCAGACCACTACCAGCGTCACCGCGGCGCCCAAGACAAACCCAATTCCCAAACCAATCGCCAGGTCCATTGCATTTCCCCAAGCGGGTCACAATCGTGCGGGCGCATTGTACGCGCGGGGGCGCGCCGAGACAAACGCGTTGCTCCCGCACGGCCGTGCGGGCACAATGGCCGCGATGAGTCTACCGATTGTCGCCATTGTGGGCCGACCGAACGTCGGCAAGAGCAGCCTGTTCAACGTGCTGATCGGCCGGCGTGTGTCGATTGTCGAGCCGACCGCGGGTGTGACGCGTGACCGCATCCACGCGCCGTGGGCGCTGACGGAGGATGAAGAGGCCGGCTGGGTCGAACTCGTCGACACCGGCGGCATGGGGATCGAAGACTCCCAGGACCTCACCGACGACGTGGAAGCCCAGATCGCCTTCGCGGTCGGCCGGGCCGATCTGATTATCTTCCTGACCGACGCCCGCGAAGGCCTCACGCCGCTGGATCGCCACGTGGCCGAGGTGCTGCGCAAGCAGGATAAGCCCGTGGTGCTGGCGGCCAACAAGGTCGACACGCGCCAGGCCGCCGTCGAAACCGCCGAGCTGAACAAGCTGGGGTTTGGCGAGCCGTTGGAGATCTCGGCCACGCACACCGTTGGGCTGGGCGATCTGCGGGAGCGGGTGATCGAGGGGCTCGGCGACTTCACCGGCGATCGGCCGGCCGACAGCATGATGGAGCTGGCCGTGGTCGGCAAGCGCAATGCCGGCAAGAGCACCTTCATCAACAAGCTGGCCGGCGAGCAGCGGGTGATCGTCAGCGAGCTGCCCGGCACGACGCGCGACAGCGTGGATGTCACCATCGAGCGCGGCGACGATTCGTTCATCCTGATCGACACCGCCGGCGTGCGAAAGAAGCGCAGCCTCGCCGACGGCATTGAGTTCTACAGCCAGCACCGCGCCCTGCGGTCGATCCGCCGGGCCGACGTGGTGGCGCTGCTGATTGACGCGTCCGAGCCGGTCTCCCAGGTGGACAAGGACCTGGCCGGGCAGATCGAGGCCGAGGACAAGCCCGTGGTGCTGGTGGTCAACAAGTGGGACCTCGCCCGCGACAAGGCCGAGGCCGAAGATTACGTCGAGTACCTGGGCAAAATGCTCCCGTTCCTGGCCCACGCGCCGATCTGCCTGATGTGCGCCGAAAGCGGCGAGAACATCTGGGGCGCTATCGAAACCGCCAAGGACCTGTTCGCCCAAAGTCGCACCCGCGTGACCACGGCTGAGCTGAACCGCGTGATCCAGGAAATCCTCGAACTTCGCGGCCCCAGCCACCGCCCCGGCACACGGCCGCCCAAGATCCGCTACATCTCACAGATCGCCACGGCTCCGCCGACCATCGTGTGTTTCGTCAACGACCCCCGCAGCTTCGACCGCTCGTACCGGCGGTTCCTGGTCAACCAATTCCGTGACCGCTTGCCGTTCACGGAGGTGCCCATCCGCCTGCTGATGCGGCGTGGGAGCAAGGATCGGCACGAAGGCGATAGCGACGGGCGTTAGAATGTCTGGTTGTGGCTGGTGCAACGCATAGACGCAAGTCGAAGACGCAAAGGAGTTCATCATGGCTTTCACATTAGAACCTGGACAAGCTGCGCCTGACTTCTCGCTACCCGGTGTGGATGGCAAGGACCATTCGCTGGCCGACTTCGCTGACGCGAAGGTGCTGGTCGTGGGCTTCACCTGCAATCATTGCCCGTTCGTGATCGGCTCAACGCACTGTTTGCCGAGTACGCCGACAAAGGCGTCGCGTTGGTGTGCATCAACTCCAACGAAACGGACGGCCACCCGACCGATTCGTTCGACCACATGGTGGGGCGGGCGGCGGAGAAGGGCTTTGCGTTTCCGTATCTGCGGGATGAATCGCAGGAGGCGGCCCTGGCCTACGGGGCGTTGCGGACGCCACACTTCTACGTGTTCGACGCCGAGCGGCTCTTGCGCTACACCGGCCGCATGGACGACAACCCCATGAGCCCCGGCGAGGAAACCACCCACGAGCTTCGCGACGCGCTGGATGATCTGCTGGACGGCCGCGAGGTGGGCGTCCCCCTGACCAACCCCATCGGCTGTAACGTCAAGTGGAAGGACCAGGACGCCCACTGGATGCCGCCCGAGGCCTGCGACCTGGTGTAGCAGGTACGGCGGGGGGTGATCGTTGACAGTCGCGGGGCGTGCGGCTAACGTTCCGGCCATGATCGATCCACAGACCATCCAGCAGTGTTTTGTCGAGCGGTTCGGCCGCGAGCCGGTCGGCGTGGTGGCCGCGCCCGGCCGTGTGAACCTCATCGGTGAGCACACCGACTACAACGACGGCTTCGTGCTCCCCATCGCCATCGAACGGACCACAGCGGCGGCCTTCGCGCCGCACGAGGACAGCATCGTCCGGTTGGTGTCCGTTCAGGCTGACGAATCTGCCGAGATCGACTTGGCTGGCGAACTCGTCGCCGGCGACCCGGCCTGGGCCAATTACAGCATCGGCGTGGCGGCGGGGTTGGTCGAGCGCGGCGTCAAGATGACGGGCACGGACATTCTGTTCGACAGCGACGTGCCGCTGGGCGGCGGGCTGAGTTCGTCGGCCTCGCTGGAAGTGGCCACCGCCATGGCGCTACTGGGCGGAACCAAAGGGGACATTCCCGACGCCCATCTGGCCAAGATCTGCCAGATGGCTGAGCACAACTTCGCGGGCACGCCGTGCGGCATCATGGATCAGTCTATTGCGATCATGGGCGAGGGTGGCCGAGCGCTGCTGCTGGACTGTCGGGATAGCCACACCCAGCAGATTCCGTTCGACAATCCCGAGTTGGTGCTGCTCGTGGCTGACACGCAGGTCAAGCACGAGCTGTCCGACGGCGGCTACGCTGTCCGGCGGGACCAGTGCTACGCCGCGGCGAAGACGCTCGGCGTCAAGATGCTGCGAGACGCCGACCACGACCAGGTTGCCGCAGCCGTTGATACGCTGAGCGAGAAAGAACTGATGCGGGCCCGTCACGTGGTTGGCGAGATCGACCGCACCTTGGAGGCCGTCGGCGCGCTGGAGGCGGGCGACTACGAGCGGTTCGGCAAGCTGATGGTCGGCTCGCACAATTCGCTGCGGGACGATTACGAGGTCAGTTGTGAAGAGCTCGACGCCATCGTCGAACTGGCGTGCGCGTGCGAGGGCGTGTTCGGGGCGCGGATGACGGGCGGCGGCTTCGGCGGCTGTGCGATCATCCTGGTGGCCGCCGACCACGCCGACGCGGTGACGAAATCCGTCGGTGACGGCTTCGAGAAGCGATTCGGTCACCGCTGCCCGATCTTCGCCACCCAAGCGGCGGACGGCGCGCGGCGGCTGGTGTAGGGGGAGGGAATCATGAGGCGGGAGCCAGGCACCTGACGTAACTCAGACGCAGCGCCTACGACGGCAGGCTCGTCGGCGGGTCGTACACGGCCCAATCGGCGCCATCGAAGAAGACCTCAATGACGGCGCCATAAGAGATGTCTCGCTTCCTGTAGTCCCTGAGTGTCTCGCCGAGAAGGTAGGCCAGGAGAATGCGAATGGTTCCTTTGTGCAGCACAGCGATCACCTCCTCGGGTCGGTCCTGATGATGCGAGTCCTTGAGTTCGCTGAGGAAGCCCTGCAGGCGCTCGAGGACAGACTCGGGGCTTTCGCTATTCCGAGGGATCGTCTTGGTTGGGTTTGCTGCCCAGGACTCATAAACAGACGAATCCCTGTCTTGTACCTGTTCGTGAGACAGCCCTTCCCAATCCCCGTAGTCCATTTCACGAAGGCTTGCCCGGGTGTTAATCTCAGCGTTCGGAAGGGCGTTGCGCAGGATCTGTGCGGTTTGCTCAGCCCGAAGCAGAGGGGAGCAATAGATGTCTCGGATCGGCCTATTGTGGAAACGCAGAGCAAGTTGGTTTGCCTGGGCAGCTCCCTCGGGGGAGAGTTCATGATTCGTCGTGCCACAGAAGACGCTGTCGCCTGCGGTGGTCCGGGCGTGACGCACGAGGTACAATCGCAATCCCACAGGAAGCACAGTCC
Organism: uncultured Planctomycetaceae bacterium; assembly: GCA_964428895.1. Lineage (GTDB taxonomy): Bacteria > Planctomycetota > Phycisphaerae > SM23-33 > SM23-33 > HyVt-337. Next base: position 26,163 of record CAYRZU010000027.1, on the reverse strand, counting down.
GTGACTGAGGTGTCGACTCCCCAGCCGCGCGACCGGCCTGCCGTCCGGGCGCTGCACTCCAGCTTCGCCAAGACCTCGTGCGCATCCAGGGATACCTTGGGCGTGCGGATATCTCCTTATGGTGATAGCCTGGTCTCGTTCGGGCGTCAGGGTTCCAGAAGAGACAGGCAATGGCCGTGGGTCGAACGCCCTTCCTCTCCAATTCCCTCAGAGCCACTTCCATCGTCCCTCCCGTGATGATGTCCACGCCAAGCAGGAGAGCTTCCTGAGTGTTGCTCTGAACGGAGCAATAATCGATCATCTTCTCAGACCGCGTGTGCTCTCTTCCTCGCAAGGGATGACGCGAATGGTGCCCGTACTCAAAGCTGACGGTTACAATAGGGACCATCGTTTCAAAACACCCGGACAGCATCGCACCGACAATGCTCCCGCTTCGCCCCAAGCAGATGATGACTTCCGGAACGTAGCCATCTGTTGCCATCTGATCATAGAGACGCGCCACCCCTCTTTCGATGGCCCTCCAAGAAAGCCGGCCAAGTTTGGTGCGAAGCCAGGACATCGCACCCAGGCCTGCAGGAACAAGAACTGCCAGCGATGCAAGAACGTAGGCGATGATCTCGAGGGCTCTCATGTGCCGACCCCTTTCACGTCGCTTGTGGCACATCGCCACGGGAAGATCGAATTGAGCCAACAGCTCCAATTGTAGCCCCGCCGCGAGCGCCCGGCAACGATTGTCGGAGTCGATCCCGGTCAGAGCAATGGTGGCAGGCCCTTCCTACAAAGGTCCCACTGCCAGCGTCAGTCCGTCGTAGGCGAGCTGAATGTGTTCGGGCAATTTCGGTTCGAGTTCGGCGTGGATGACGTCGTGGGCGATGTGGGTGAAGTAGGTGCGCTTGGGGGCTAGTTGTTGGCTGATCTCAATGGCCCGTTCGACCGTCAGGTGGGTGGGGTGGGGGCGGTGGCGGAGGGCGTCGATGACGAGCACGTCGAGGCCGTCCAATAGCTCCATGGTCTCCGGTGGAATCTCGCTGCAGTCGGTGCAGTAGGCGAAGTTGCCCACGCGAAAACCCAGGATCGGGATCTTTCCGTGCATCAGGCGAAGGGGGGTCCAGGTTTGGCCCGCGATCTCCTGCGGCTGACCGGCTTGGAGAGGGTGGGTCTCCAGTTGCGGCACCCAGGAGTTGTTGAGGTTGGCTTGGGGGGCAAAGATGTAGCTGAAACTGTTGCGGATCCAATCGACCACGCTGGGCTCGGCGAACACGTCGATATGACAGCCCATCACGGTGTTGAGGCGCCGCAGATCGTCGAGGCCGAAAATGTGGTCGGCGTGGTTGTGGGTGTAGACGACCGCAGCCACATCATGCACACGATGGCGGATGAGCTGATGGCGCAGCTCGGTGGGCGTGTCGATCAGCACGTTGCGCGTTTGGCCGTCACAGGGGTAGCTGACCATGGCGCCGGGCCGATCGCGATGGTCGCGCGGATCGGGCGACCGGCAGCACTCGCAGTCACAGCCGATGATGGGAATGCCCGTGCTTGTGCCCGTGCCCAGCAATGTGACGGTTAGTGACATCCGCGTCAGTATAGCCGCGCGGGGCCAATGAAACAGCCCGGCAGGTCAAGAGACCCACCGGGCTGTGGTTGCGATTCAAACCGAAGAGCCACTGCCGGTACTACTCAGCTAGCACATCCTCGTGCTTGAGTTCGGCGCCCACGGTCAGGCCGTCCAAGAATTCCTCGAGTTGTTGCTTGAGGCTTTCGATTTGGCCGGTGGCCTCATCGATTTCCTTGTCGATGGTCTCCAGTTCGTCTTCCTGTTCATTCAGCTTGGCCAGGTAGCGTTTGCCGAGGGAACTGTCCTGGTCGATGGTCTGGAGGTTGTCGCGCAGACGTTGCTGGCTGACGAAGATCTCCTCGCGCCGGGCCTGGTTGGCTTTGATGGCCTCTTCCAGGGCGGCTTGTTGGCGCCGCAGCTTGAGGGCGTCGGTCAGGGCGTCGTAGACATCCTTCGCGACGTCCTTGTCCTCTACGTAGGCCCACAGGTCGTCGGGCTTCTTGGTGGCGATGACCTCGACGGCGTGCCACGCGATGTCGGTGACAACGGTGAGTGTTGTGGTTTCACCGGCCGGGACCTCCACGCGCAGCCGCCAGCCGAATTCGGTCTTGTCTTCGAACGTTTTCGGCTCGACGAGCTCAGTGTAGGTCGCGTACTCCTCGCCGGTTTCGACCAGGATGTCGCGGGCTTTGGTGTCGCTGTTGTGGAAGATGTACTCGATCGTGCGCCGCCGAACGCCGAGCACATTGAGCTTGCCGTCGCGGATGAAGACCGCGACCTGCGTGTTGGTGGTCTTGGTCCAGTCGTCGATGACGTCGGCGGAAATCTTCTGGTCGACGCCGTAGCTGATCAGCCGAGCATCCCCGGGCCTCATGGCGTAGGTGGAGGCGTCACCGGCGTAGATACCGTCGGCCAGGACGGTGATCGATCCGGGGGGCAACTCCAGTTCGGTGCTGTTGGTGATGCGGGCGCCGTTGAGGGGATGGCGCGACAGTACGCTCGGGTTGTAGATGCTGATCGGTTCGGCGTCGATGCCGGAGGCGATCAGGGGCAGCATAGCGCTCTGCCGGCGGGCGAGCGTGACCGGTTCGTGGACGGTGAACTCGAACAGCTCCCCGGTCTGGTCCCCGCCTGCGACCGCCCGGACCGTGTCGATCAGCGAATCCTCAATGCTCGCCTCTTCCGGCGCGAGGTCGCTGCCATCGTCCTCGGCCAGGAAGCCGCCGCCGCTGTCGTCTTCGTAATCTTCCCGCCGCAGCGTGGGCAGATCGTCGACATCGCCGTCGTCGGGCCACTCGGGCGGCTCGATTCCTTGATCGTAAGTCTGCGGCGTCAGCGACACACGGCCGCGCGGGCTGTAGATCTCCCGCGGCAGGTACAGGGGGGTGTAGAGGTTCTCGATGAAGGAGATCGGCTGGCCGCTGACCAGCGATAGCTGCACGTCGGTCCAGTCGGCGTCGGAGGTGTTCTCGACGATGGCCCAGCCTTGCAGGTGGGATTGCTCGTCATCGAGGACCAAGCGATAGGAGACTTTCCAAAGCGGGGCTTCGGTCACGTAGCCGATACGGACGTCCCGAGACCCCTCGCCGCGGAAGTGGATGTCCACCGGTTTGCGTTGCGTGTCGCGCGAGGCCAGCAGGGCGTCTAGGGCTTTGGACAGTTCCTCGGCGAGCTTGGGATCGGTCAGGCGGACGTTCTGCACACTCGATAGCGGCAAGGCCCGGACGCCGTCGTCGGTGACGAGGTTCAGGATCGCATCGGTGAAGGTCGTGGTCTGGCCGTCGGCGGAGATCTGGCGTTTTCGGCCCTCCACGCCCAGGATTCGGCCGGTGATCTCTTCGGGGGCCTGGACCTGCACCTCGGCCCCGCGCAATTGAGCCAGCAACGCCCACAGGGACGGGTCGCCCGAGAGATCCACCGCGAAGCTCTTGAGGGCGCGGGCGACGGGGTCTTGCGAGGCGTAGTTAACGCCGCTGACCGTGCCTTGGCCGGACAAGTCCATCACCAGCATGCTCTTGAGCAGGTCGTTGATTTGCCCGGCGCGGAAGTTCATGCGCATGACGGCGTCGCCGTCGACCTGCCCGGTGTGCTCGAAGTAGGCCACCCCGGAATCGAAGACCACGACCCGTGTGATAGGGACGTCGGCCTCGTTGGGTCTGGCTGCGGCCGGGACGGCCAGACAGCAGACAGCAAGTAGCACAAGTGTGTGGCGTGTCATGAGGTTTCCCTTTCCGTTTGGTAGAGCGCTGTGCCCTTCGGCCTAATCATACGCGCGCCGGGGTCGGCCCGGCAACCGGTTGGCCTAGCCTCTTGTGGCGAACCGGGCCGGGACGTAGGCTTGGCGGCTCGTGGGGTGAGTGGAGAAAGCCTTGGCGGCGTCGCAACAGTTGATGATCTCGGCCGGCGTCATCGTGGGATCGATGGCGGCCGGTTATGCTGCGCGCAAGAGCGACGTGTTGGGCCAACGGGCGTCCAAAGGCATCATGACGGCGGTGATTGTGGGCGGCTATTCCAGCGTAGTGCTGCTGGCGATTTGGGGGATGGAACTGGAAGCGCTGCATGCGTGGTTGCCGATTTTGGGGGCGATCAATACCGGCCTGGTGGCGCTGGTGGCGATGGCCTTGGTGCCGCTATTCGCGCGCGATCGCGTGGAACGGGGCCTACTGAGCATTCACGCGGGCGTGGCCAATACCGGCGCGACCATGGGTGGGCTGGTGCTGCTGGGGCTGTTCGGCCAACAGGGGCTGCAACTGGCGAGTGTTTACTTTCTGATGTGGATGCCGTTTGTGGTCCTCGTGCTGTACCCGATCGCGCGTCACTACTCGCCCACGCACGCGGGCGGATCGCTGGGCGGGCTGATGGCCCGCAGCGTTCTCAACTGGCGAGCGGTTGGCTTATTAATGGGGCTGATTGGTCTGGCGCTATCGCTGGGGGGCGTCACGCGGCCCGAGGTGATTGGCCGTTGGCACGTGCCGAAGGCGTGCGCCTATGCGACCACGATCGCGGCCTACTTTGCAATCGGGTTGCGCCTGAGCGTGCGGCAGGTGCCGTCATTGTGGCGGTTGTCGGCGGGGCTGGCGTTGATGCGGTTCGTGGTGGCCGGGGGAATCGCTTGGGCGCTCGTCGCGGCCACGCGCGCCACGCCGTGGCCGTTGCCAACCATCAGCCCCGAAGGCGGGACGGTGATCATTCAAGGCGTCATGCCGACCGCGGTGGCCGCGGCGGCGGTGGCGAACATGTTCGATTTGGACGCGTCGAAATCGTCGGGGTTGTTCCTGGTGAACACGTTGGTCTTCCTGGCGGTGGTCTTGCCCGTGATTCTCGTGGTGTACGGCTAGGCGGAATGCTCTGTGACGAACGTTGAACATGCATTGCTGTACCCGGGGCTCATCATCGGCTCGTTGGCGGTCGGTTACGGGGCGCGACGGGTCGGCTTGCTGGGTGAGCGGTTGGCCAAGGTGTTGATGGCCGTCCTGGTGGTGGGCGGCTATCCGACCATTCAGGCGCTGGCGATCTGGCGGATGGAGTTGCGCGTCGAACACGCGTGGATGCCGGGACTGGGGATCATCAACGCGTTGGGGGTGGCGCTCCTGGCGATTGTGGTGGCGCGATGGGCGACGGCTGTGCCGCGGCGGCGCGGACTGCTGGCGGTGCACGCGTGTATGTACAACACCGGCGTGACCATGGGCGGGCTGGTGCTGCTGGGTCTGTACGGCCAGGAGTTGGGCCTGGGGCTGATGGGCATCTACAGCCTGATGTGGATGCCGTTCGTGGTGCTCGTGGCCTACCCGATCGCCCGCCACTACTCGCCCACCCACGGCGGCGGGCCGCTGGGGGGGCTGATCCTCCGCAGCATCTTCGATTGGCGGTCAGTGGGGTTGCCGTTGGTGATCGCGTCGGTGTTTGTCTCGGCCTACCGCGTGCCGTGCCCGGCCCAGATCGGCGACTGGCGCATTCCGGAGATTCTGCTCTATGGCACGGTGGTGGTGGCGTTCTTTGCGATCGGGTTGCGGCTGCGCATTTCGCACACGCGGCAACTGCTGCCCATCATCGGGGCGCTGGCGGGGTTACGGTTTGTGGCCTCCGGTATGATGGCGCTGGGCCTGGTGATGCTGACGCGACTGACGGCGTGGCCGATGGGCGCCATTGAAGGCGATGCGTTTATCATCGAGGGGCTCATGCCCACCGCGGTGACGGCCGTCGGTATCGCCAGCTTGTTTGACCTCGATGCCGACGAAGCGGCGACGATCTTCGTGCTCAATACGCTGATGTTCCTGGCGCTGATCATGCCGGTGATGTTTTGGGTATGGGGCTAGGCGGGCGCCGGCGCTGTATAATGTGGGATTGCTGAGGACGTAACGAAACGAATGGCTGAACCGAAACGAACAGACCTGTCGGTCCAGGCCGAGCGCACGCTGCTGGTGGCGGTGCTCCTGCCGGACAGCAAGAACGATCCGCGCGATCCGCTGGGCGAGCTGCGCAGTCTGACCAAGACGGCCGGCGCCGACGTGGTCGATGAAATGACGGCCAAGCGCAAGAAACCCCAGCCGGGGTTGTACGTGGGCAAGGGCAAGGCCGAGCAAATCGCCGAGCGCGCCGAGGCCAACGAGGTCGATGTCGTGATCTTCGACAACGACCTGACGCCCGCCCAGATTCGCGACCTGGAGGTCATCATCGAGCGGAAGGTGCTGGACCGTAGCGAGTTGATCCTCGATATCTTCGCGGCGCATGCGCGGACGGCGGAGTCGTCGCTCCAGGTGGAGCTGGCGCAGTTGGAGTACACGTACCCGCGGTTGCGACACATGTGGAGTCACTTGGAGCGGATCGCGGGCGGGGCGGCCACGGCCGCGGCGGCGGTGGGCGGCATCGGCACGAGAGGTCCGGGCGAAAAGCAGATCGAGATCGACCGGCGATTGGTGCAGAAGCGCGTGTCGTCGCTGAAGCGTGAGATCGCGGCGATCGACCGCCGCAAGGTCCGCCAAGTTCGCGGGCGAAAGGATATCTCCACCGCGTGCCTGGTCGGCTACACCAACGCCGGCAAGAGCACGCTGATGAACCTGTTGACCGGTGCGGACGTCTATGTGGCCGACCAACTGTTCGCCACGCTCGACACCCGCACGCGGCGGTGGGAGTTGGGCGAGGGGCAGGCGGCGCTGCTTTCGGATACGGTCGGGTTCGTCCGCGATTTGCCCCACCATCTGGTGGCCAGTTTCCGGGCCACGCTGGAAGAGGCCATCCACGCCGACTTGCTCTTGCACGTGGCGGACGCCTCGGCCGATCGGGTGAGCGATCAGATCGAAGCGGTCGAAGCCGTGCTGGATGAGTTGGAGTGCGATCGCAGCAATCTGTTGCTGGTCTTGAACAAGATCGACTGCATCATGGACCCCACGGTGCGAACGGTCCTGGCGGCGCGCTATCCGGAGGCGATGTTCGTTTCGGCCACGACCGGCCAAGGCGCCGCCGAGCTGGCGGTTGAGGTCGCCCGCCGAACCAGTGGCGGCCCGGTGCGAGTGACGCTGACGGCCAACTGCGGGGCCGGGCGGCTGATGCAGTTCATCGCCCAGCACGGGACCATCCAGCGCCAGGAATTCGAAGACGCCACCGCCACCATCGAGGCCATCTTCCCCTCCCGTCGCGTCAACGAACTAGCCACCTTCGGCGATGACGTCACCATCCTCGACGGCCCCCACGCCGTGTAGGAACCGGGAGCCGGGCGGGGGTGTTCGGGACCGATAATCCAGTGCGTCCGACCGACACACGTTATCGGACACTCAGGCGGCGAGGCGGAAAACGCCTTATTTGCAGGGGTTTTATGGGGCGTGGCGGGGAAGGCAAACGTTCCATTTAGCCCCCTAAAGATTCCGGTGTGGCTGGCCGAATATAGAGTCGGCACGAGAGCACAACCATTGCCTCGGGCGCTGCCAAACTACACGGGCGATGGAGCCGGCCAGGTCTCCATCGCCCGTGGTGTTTCTACGTTGCGCCTGCGACGAGTTGCACGCCCTACATCCGTCTACTTGGCGAACTCGGTGGATCGGGTCTCTCGGATGAGGGTGACCTTGATCTCACCGGGGTATTCCATTTCGTCTTCGATGCGGCGGGCGATGTCGCGGGCGATCTTGACCGACAGGCGGTCGTCGACACTGGCGGCGTCGACAATCACACGGACCTCGCGGCCGGCCTGGATGGCGTAGGCCTGCTCGACGCCTTCGAACATGGTGGCGATGTCCTCGAGCTTCTGCAGCCGTTGGATGTATCGCTCCACGCTGTCACGCCGGGCCCCGGGGCGAGCGGCGCTGACGGCATCGGCGGCGCCCACAATGGGGGTGTAGATGCTGATCGCCTCGATGTCGCCGTGGTGGGCGCCGGCGGCTTCGATGACCTCGGGCTTTTCACCGTAGCGCTTCAGCAGTTCAGCGCCGATGGTGGCGTGCGAGCCTTCGGTCTCGTGGTCGACGGCCTTGCCGATATCGTGCAGCAGGCCCGCCCGCCGAGCGATATGGCCGTTGAGGCCGAACTCTTCGGCAATCATCTGCGAGACGAAGGCCACTTCCATCGAATGCTGCAGCACGTTCTGCCCGTAACTGGTGCGGAACTTCAATCGACCCAGCAGCTCGGTCAGCCGTTGGTGAACGCCGCGGAGCTTGGCTTCCATGATGGCGTTCTTGCCGGCTTCGAGCATTTCCTTGCGGACGTCCTTCTCGGTCGAGGCCACCAGGTCCTCGATGCGGGTAGGGTGGATGCGCCCGTCCTGGATCAAGCGGTTGAGGGCCCGGCGGGCGACCTCGCGGCGGACGGAGTCGAAACTGGAGACCACCACCACGCCGGGGGTGTCGTCGACGATGACATCCACGCCGGTCGCCTTTTCGAAGGCCCGAATGTTTCGGCCTTCACGGCCGATCACGCGGCCCTTGACGTCGTCGGAGGGAATATCCACGGTGGAGACGGTGGACTCCACGGTCTGGTCGGCCGCGTAGCGCTGAATCGCACGCAGGACGACTTCCCGGCCTTCCTTCTCGGCGGTGTCGCGGGCGATCTCGAGCTTCTCCTCGACGAACTTGGCCGTCTCCCGCTCCATGTCCTTTTCGAGGCGGCCGAATAGCTGCTCGCGGGCCTGGTCTTCGGACAGGTTGGTGATCTTCATCAACTGCGTCCGCTGCTGGGCGATCACGTCGTTGAGTTGGCGGTCCTTGGCGACCAGGGCGTTCTCGCGTTCCTTGAGGGCCTGCTGGGCGCTTTCGTTGAGGCGCTCGCGGGAGTGGAGGGTCTCGAGCTTCTGCTCGATCTGGTCTTCCCGTTTGGCGAGGCGCTTTTCCTCTTCGCGGAGTTCGCTGCGGGCGGTTCGCGTTTCCTCGTCGAACTTCTCACGTCGGGCGATGTGCTCGGCCTCGGCGCCGGCTTTGGCTTCGGCGACGATCTTCTTGGCCTCGGCGTTGGCGGCGACTTCCAGAGCGGCCAGCTCCTTTTCCACCGCGGCCCGGCGAGACTTTTCGATGACCTTCATGACGGCCACCGTGACCGCCACCAATACCGCCGCTCCGAGAACTATCCAGACGCCCTCGGGAATAGCCGCGAGGACGAGAGTCTGATATTGCATGTCGCGCGTCCTTTCAGGGCGACGCGCCGAGAGGGCCTAGACACGCAGATGCATAGAACGGGTAGCCCGTTCGGCCGGTTGGCCGAATTCACCCCACGAACTTGGATTCGCTGCATCCTACAACTACAACGGTTCTCGCAATTGAAGTTCTGGCCGCCATCGTAAAACCGACAGAAGCCGTTCGAAGCCGTTACCCAATGAAGCGCGATACCGTTGCATACGCAGCGTTTTCTCGTTCGTTTCGTTTTCCCGACGGGCGAGCCCGGCGGGCGAATTCGTGCTGGGCCTGGCCGCAGTGTCCTTTGGGTCCGGATTCCTCCAGAGAGGAGGCGACACTGCAACGCTAGGGCCGCGTATGCTTCAGGCGTCCCTGGCCACCTAACCGGTCTGCGTGTCAAGCTTTATGGGCTCGATCACGTCGCCGTATAACCGTCCGCCCGCGGTCGAAACGCCTCTGCGGCCGCCGACGGGCGAAAGCCTTAATCTGTCTATAATATCTATCCCCGCTCGGCCGTCAAGGGCAATCCACGCTATCGGGTTGTGAAAGAATCCACACCTCGTCCGGCCTCGCCGGAATAGCCCTTGAGTTGCCCGCGACCGACTCGGTAGACTGCTGGTTCACCCTTCGATAGGTATTCAGGAGGTCTTAACCGTGGCCAACGAGCTAGTAGATCCGACCCAGGCTGGAGATATGTTGACGGCCGAGGCCGTGGATGTCGCGCCGGCGATGGCGATCGTCGAGCAGATGTCCCCGGTGACGTCGGGTCATATCATTCCCTTACTGCAGCAGATCCAGGACGCCTACGGGTACTTGCCCCGCGACGTGGTCCTGGCTGTCTGCGAGCGAACGGGCCTACCGGCCAGCCGCGTTTTCGGCGTGGCGACCTTCTACGCTCAGTTCCACCTCACGCCGCGCGGGCGACACATGGTCCGCTGCTGCCGTGGGACGGCCTGCCACGTCAAACGCGGCACGAACGTCTCCGAGGCCATCGAACGCGCCCTGGGCGTTGGCGACGGCCAAACCACCGACGACCTGCGGTTCACGTTCGAAACCGTCGCCTGCCTGGGCACGTGCTTCCTGGCGCCGGTGATTATGGTCAACGACGACTACTACGGCGAGGTCGTCCCCAGCAAGATCAGCGAAATTCTCGACCAGTACGAATAAGAGGGAACCTTCATGGGTCAGTCCCGATTGTCAGGACCAACGGACTTGGAGCGCTTCGGCGCCGACGCGCAAGCGGCTGAGAAGCAGTATCGGGCGCGGGTGCTGGTGTGCATGACCGGCTGTCGCTCGAAGGGCGCCGCGGAGTTGGCGGCGGCGTTTCGCGAGCAGATCGCCGCGGCCGGCCTGGCCTCGGAGGTCGCCGTTGTCGACGTGGGCTGTCACGGCCAGTGCGCTTTGGCGCCGGTGGTGGTGGTCGAACCGGCAGACTTCCTGTATGGCGGCGTCAAGCCCGAGGACGTTGAAGAGATCATCCAGACCACGCTCGTTGGCGGCAAGCCCATCGAGCGCCTCTGCCAGAAGGTGGACGGCCAGCCGAGCACGGTCTTCTCGGACGCCCCGTTCTACGCCGGTCAGGCCCGAGACGTGCTGGCCCAGTGCGGGCGCGTGGACCCTCAGCGCATCGAGGACGCCGTCGCCCGCGGGACCTACGCCGCCGCCGCTAAGGCCCTGACGGAGATGACGGCCGAGAAGGTCATTGAGGAGGTCCGCGAGGCCGGCCTGCGGGGTCGCGGCGGGGCGGGTTTTCCCACCGGCGTGAAATGGGGTCTCTGTCGCGATACCGACGGTGGGGACAAGTATCTGATCTGCAATGCCGACGAGGGCGACCCCGGCGCCTTCATGGATCGGGCGCTGCTGGAGGGCGTGCCCCATCAGGTGATCGAAGGCATGATCATCGCCGCCTTCGCCATCGGTGCGGCCAAGGGCTTCATCTACGTCCGGGCGGAGTACCCCATCGCGGTCGAGCACATGACGCTCGCCCTGAACCAGGCCCGCCAGTGCGGCTTGCTGGGTTCGGACATCCTCGGATCGGGCTTTGATTTCGACATCGAACTTCGCGAGGGCGCCGGCGCGTTCGTCTGCGGCGAGGAAAGCGCCTTGATCGCCTCGCTGGAAGGCCATCGAGGCATGCCGCGCCCGCGGCCGCCGTTCCCGGTCCAGTCCGGCTACATGGGCAAGCCCACCACCATCAACAACGTCGAGACCTTGGCCAACGTCCCGGGCATCATCGCCGCCGGCGCGGGCGCCTATGCGGCGGTCGGCACCGACGGTAGCAAGGGCACCAAGGTGTTCGCCCTGGCCGGCAAGGTCCGCAACACCGGGCTGGTGGAAGTGCCCATGGGCGCGACCTTGCAAGAGATCGTCTTCGACGTCGGTGGCGGCATCGGCGGGGATCGCGAGTTCAAGGCCGTCCAGATGGGCGGGCCCTCCGGCGGCTGCGTGCCGGGCGAGTTCCTGGATCTGCCGCTCGATTACGACTCCGTCAAGGACATCGGCGCCATCATGGGCTCGGGCGGGCTCGTGGTCATGGACGAGCGAACCTGCATGGTCGACGTGGCGCGGTTCTTCCTGGAGTTCACCCAGAGCGAATCGTGCGGCAAGTGTGTACCGTGCCGCGTGGGCACCCGCCACATGCTGGACATGCTGCAGCGCATCTGCGACGGCGAAGGCCAGGCCGAGGATCTGGACGAGCTGGACAGCCTGGCCGCCGAGATCAAGGCCGGGGCACTGTGCGGGCTCGGCCAAACCGCGCCCAACCCCGTGCTGACCACGCTGCGATACTTCCGCGCCGAATACGACGCCCACGTGACCGACCACAAGTGCCCAGCTGGCGTGTGCAAGAAGCTGACCACGTTCGTGGTCGAGACCGAGACGTGCAAGGCGTGTGGCCGATGCGTCAAGGTCTGTCCCTCGGGCGCGATCACCGGCGGCGCCAAGAAGGTCCCGGCCGAGATCGATCAGAACAAGTGCATCACCTGCGGCATCTGTCGCGAGACGTGCCCGTTTGACGCGGTGGCCACAGCCTAGAGACGAACCCCGCAAGGAAGGCGAAAGCCAATGGCTGACATTACGTTCACAATCAACGACACGTCGGTCGCGACCGAAGCCGGGACCACTATCCTGGCTGCGGCCCTGGCCAATGGCATCGATATTCCGCACCTGTGCAACGACCCGCGGCTGACGCCCACCGGCGCGTGTCGACTGTGCCTGGTGGAGATCGACGGTCAGGCGGGCCTGCATACGGCCTGCACGCGCCTGGCCGAGCCGGGCATGATCGTCCAAACCGAATCCGAGGCCGTCGTCCGCTCGCGCAAGACCACGCTGGAACTGCTGCTCAGCGAGCACAACATCTGCTGCACCACCTGCGACGCCGACGGCGACTGCCTGCTGCAGGACTATGCCTACCGCTACCAAGCCTGCGAGGAGCGATTCGCTTCGTTGGAAACCGCCTCCGAACCGGCCGACACCTACACCGTCGGCCACAAGGGAATCATCTACGACCCGTCCAAGTGCGTGCGATGCCAGCGCTGCGTGAAGGTCTGCGGGGAAGTCGAAATGGCCGAGGCGCTGACCCTCAAAGGCCGGGCCCTGGACGTGCAGGTGTCTACCGCGTTCGATTTGCCCCTCAACGACACCACCTGCGAAATCTGCGGGCTGTGCGTTAGCGCCTGCCCCACCGGCGCCCTGTGGGAGCGCGAAGCCGTCGGCCAAGGCCGCGCCAAGGACCTCACCAAGGTCCGCACCACCTGCACCTATTGTGGCGTGGGCTGTCAGCTCGACCTGAACGTCAATCCCGCCACCAACCGCATCGTCCGCATTACCAGCGAACCGGGCTGTCTGCCCAACGACGGCAACCTGTGCGTCAAGGGCCGCTTTGGCTTCCACTTTGTTCACTCGCCCGAACGGCTAACCGTGCCGCTGATCCGCGAGAACGGCGAGTTCCGCGAAGCGTCGTGGGATGAAGCGCTCACGCTGGCCGGCAAGCGCCTGGCCGAGCTCGGCGAGCAGCACGGCCCGGACGGCCTGGCGTTCCTGAGTTCCTGCCGCTGCTCCAACGAAGAAAACTTCCTGATGCAGAAGATTGCGCGGACGGCCGGCAAGACCAACAACGTCGACCAGTGCGCCACCACCTGCCACGCGCCAACGGTGGCGGGGTTGGCCTCGGCCTTCGGCTCGGGGGCGATGACCAACTCCATCGGCGAGGTCAAAGACGTCGACACCTTCTTCATCATCGGGTCGAACCCCACCGACGCGCACCCGATCATCGGCATGGAGATGAAGAAGGCCATCCGCCGCGGGGCCAAGGTGGTGGTCTGCGACCCTCGCAAGACCTGGATGGCCCGCCACGCCGACGTGCACATCCAGCACATCCCCGGCACGGACAATTACCTCATCAACGCGATGATGAACCACCTCATCGAGCAGGGCTTGCACGACCAAGCCTTCGTCGATGAGCGCTGCGAGAACTTCGACGAGTTCCGCGAGAACCTCAAAGGCTATCATCCAGATGAAGCCGCCCGCACCTGCGGCGTTTCGGCCGACGACATCCGCACCGCCGCCGAGATGTACGCCACCGGCAGCCCCTCGTCGATCTTCTACACGCTCGGCATCACCGAGCACACCTGCGGCACCGAGAACGTTCAGAACCTGGCGAATCTGGCCATGCTGACCGGCCACATCGGCAAGGCCTCCTCCGGCGTCAATCCCCTCCGCGGGCAGAACAACGTCCAGGGCGGCTGCGACATGGGCGCCATCCACACCGTCTTCCCCGGCTATCAGAAGGTAGCCGACCCGGCCGTCCGCGAGAAGTTCGGCTCGGCCTGGGGCGTGGAGATCCCCACCAACGTCGGCGGCCGCGTGACCGACTTCGTCGAAAAGGCCGGCGAGGGCGTGCTCAAAGGCTTCTACGTCCTCGGCGAAGATCCCGTCCTCTCCGAGCCCAACCAAGCCAAGGTCATCGAAAGCCTCAAGAAGCTCGAGTTCATGGTAGTCCAGGAGATCTTCATGTCCGAGACCGCCAAGCTCGCCGATGTGGTCCTGCCGGCCACGTGCTTCGCCGAGAAGGAAGGCACCTTCACCAATTCCGAGCGCCGCGTGCAGCTCATTCGCAAGGCCCTCGACCCGCCGGGCCAGGCCCGTCCCGACTGGCAGATCATCTGCGATGTCTCTGCCGCGATGGGCTATCCCATGGAATACGCCAGCGCGTCGGACGTCTTCGACGAGATGGCCAGCCTGACCCCTAGCTACGGCGGCATGAGCTTCGAGCGGAATTGCGACGTCGGCCTGCAGTGGCCGTGCCCCACGCCCGAGCATCCCGGCACGATGTTCCTCCACCAGGGCCGATTCACCCGCGGCAAGGGGCTGATGCACGTGATCAAGTTCCGCCCGCCGGCTGAGGTGCCCGACGACGACTACCCGTTCGTCCTGTCCACCGGGCGAACGCTCTACAACTACAACATCGGCAACATGACGCGCAAGAGCGGCCCGATCAGTCAGAAGCAGAACGCCAATTTCGTGGAGATGCATGCTGACGACGTTGCCAAGCTCGGCCTAACCGACGGCGGGAAGGCCCGCGTGAGTACCCGCCGCGGATCGCTGGTGGTCGACGTCCACGCCGCCGATAAGGTCCGCCCTGGCGCGCTGTGGATGCCGTTCCACTTCGTCGAGGCCGCCACCAACCGGCTGACCAACGACGCCTTCGACAACATCACGCGCACTGCCGAATACAAGTGCTGCGCCGCCAAGGTTGAGCAGGCGTAACGACGGGAGATGCCCATGGCCGCCATCTTGATCGTCGATACGGTCGGAGAGTCCTTCGAAGCTGTTTCTGCTGCGCTGACGGACGGCGGATGGGACGTCGCCGCCGGCGAGGCTGCCACCTTCGGCAGTGCGTCCGCCGACGCGATTGTGCTGGCGACCGACGCCGCCGGCTTTACGGCCGCCCAACAACAGCTCCAACTCGCCCGGGGCAGCGGGCCCCTTGGCATACCGGTGCTGCTGGTGATCGACCTGGACCGGTCGGGCTGGGATCGCACCTTCGGCTCGGCGGAGGCCCTCAACGTCGAGGCGCTGCTGGATAAGCCCGTCGACGCCGCGGCCCTGGTCAGCCGGCTGACCGCCATCCTGGCGGCGCGCGACGCCGCCCGGGCCGGCGCGCCCGACGAGCAGCTCGGTTCCATCATCGATCGCGCCGTCGCCAACGAGGAGGCCGCCGCCGCCTTCTACCGTCGCGCCGCCGAAAGCGTCTCTGATCCGGTCAGCCAAGAGGCCCTGGAATCACTCATGCGGGACGAGGAGGAACACAAGCGATTGCTGGAGGAGTTCCGTAGCGGCGACCGGACACTTCCCGAGGGTCACACCGACACCGGCGCGATTGTCGAGAGCTTCGGCGTGCCGGATTTCACCGAAACGATCTCGCCGGCCGACGCGTTCCTGCTGGCGGCCAACAAGGAAAAGCTCGCCGTCGACATGTACGAGAACTGGGCCAAGCTCTACCCGGCCGGGCCGGAACGCGAGCTGCTGGAAGGGCTGGCCGAAGTCGAGCGGCGTCACAAGGCCAAGGTCGAAGCCATGTTCACCAACGCCGCCTTCCCGGAGGCGTGGTGATCGCGGGCGCCATCATCGCCGGCGGGGCCGCGGCCCGACTGGGCGGCGCCGCCAAGGGCGCGCTGCCCGTTGAGGGGGCGGCGACCATTATCCAACGCCTGATCGATCAGTTTCATCGCGCCGGCGTGGCGGACGTGCTGATCGTCGCCAACGACCCGGCGCCCTATCGCGATTGCGGCGTGCGCATTATCGGGGACCGCCGGACCGGGCTGGGGCCGCTGGCGGGCATCGAAGCCGCCCTGGCCGAGCTTGCCGACCGGGCCGAAGCGACGGTGCTGGCTCCGTGCGACACGCCGCGCTATGGCGCAGCTGAGATGATCGCATTGATTGACGCCCATCGAACTGGGGATGCCCCGGTCGTCGTTGCCCAGACCGGCGGTTTTTTTTGGCATCCGTTATGTTCGGTCGTGCATAATGGCTGCCTCGACCGCATTTCCGCCGCCTTGGACGGCGGCGAGCGTTCCGTGAAGCGGCTGTGGCAGTCTTTGGGCGCCCGGCCGGTAGAGTTCGCTGACGACGGACCGTTCGTGAACATCAATACGCCCGAGGACTGGCAGCGCTTCCAGTCCGAACAAGGCTGAGCGTATGGCCAAGGCGAAACAAGCCATGCTGTGGGTGATCGGCGGCGCCGGACGACACGTCGGCAAGACCACCGTCGCCAATCGTCTCTGCGCGGTCCTGCCCAACAGCGTCTACGCCAAGTGCGGTCACGGGAAACCCAAGTCCCACAAGCAGCCCAACTACTTTCGGAACGAAGGCGAACTGAGTCGATTCGTCACCGGCGCTCGCCAGCGGGCCAAGCACGTGGTGGTCGAATACAACGGCTGGGCCCACGAGGGTCGGGGCGACGTGACGATCTACATCGACGCCCAGCCCGGTCGACGCGCCATGCGGGCCGACGCCGCCGCTCTTCGCGCGGCAGCTGACCTCTGCGTGTGCGCCGATAGCACGCCGACGGAATGGCGAAAGGCCCTGACGCGCGCGCGGGTGCCCGCGGCGTTGCGGAGGAAGGTTGTCGGCGTGTTGGCGCGCCATCAGCGCGTGGTCGCCGGCGGGCCGGAGGTGCGGACCAAGGTTTGGTTCGAGGCCGATGGCAAGCGGGTGTTCGGGTCCGGCATCGGACGGCTGCTGGCCGCCATCGATCAGCTCGGCACGCTGACGGCCGCGGCCAAAGACGTCAAGATGAGCTATCGCTATGCGTGGCAACTGCTCCGAACGGCCGAGGCGCACGTGGGCGAGGCGCTCGTGGCCCGCCAAACCGGCGGGGCCACCGGTGGTGGCACGGCCCTGACCGATCACGGCCGACACGCCCTGAGCGTTTTCCAGCAGCTCAACCGCGATGTCGCCGACTTTGCCGACCAGCGGTTCAGCGACCTGTATGAGCAGAAAGAGCCCCATGAGTAAACTCAGCGACATGATCCCCCTGGCTTCGGCGCTGCAGATCCTCGACGACGCGCTAGCGGAGGTGAAGCTTCCGACGGAAACCGTGGCCGTTCGTGATGCGCTCGGCCGCGTGGTGGCCGCTGACCAAACGTCACGACTCGACCTGCCCCCGTTCGACAAATCCGCGATGGACGGCTACGCGATCTGCGCCGGCGACGATGGGCCCGACTACCGGGTGATCGAACGCGTTCCCGCCGGGGTCGTGCCCACTGAGGCACTGACGTCCGGGGCGGCCATCAAGGTCATGACCGGCGCGCCGGTTCCGGCGGGCGCCGGCAAGGTCGTCATGATCGAACGCGCCGATGAAGACGGCGACGACCTTCACCTTCACACCCCCGACGCCGCCGTCAACATCTGCCGGCAGGGGGAGGACGTTCGGGTCGGCGACGTGGTCGTCTCGGCCGGGACGATGATTGATCCGGCCGTCGTCGGTGTGCTGATCGGCTGTGGCATCACGGACGTCGAGGTGGTCCGGCCGACGCGGGTGGCGGTGCTCTCGACCGGCGATGAAATCGTCGATGATCCCAAGGCAATCGCCCCGGGCAAGATCATGAACTCCAACGGGCCCATGTTGGCGGCGCTGGCGGCCCAGCACGGGCTGACCGTGACGGCCCGAGAGAGTGTCTCCGACGATCTAACCGCCACGACCGCTGCCATCGGCCGCGCGCTGGATAGCAGCGATATTCTGATGATCTCCGGTGGCGTCTCGGTGGGCGACTACGACGTGGTTGCCCAGGCCCTGGGCGATCGCGGGCTTTCGGTCCGATTCGATCGTGTAGCGGTCAAGCCGGGCAAGCCCGTGACCTTTGCATCCGGTCCCGGCGGAATCGTATTCGGTCTGCCGGGTAATCCGGTGTCGGCGTTCGTAACATTCCATCTGTTCGTACTGCGGGCGGTGCGGGTCATGAGCGGCCTGGGCGGGCCGGGCCCCCACGAGTCGCGCCTGCTGGCGGCGGCCCACAAGCGTCGCAAGGCCGATCGCACGGAATACGTGCCGTGTCGCGTGCGGCCGGACGGGGCGGTCGAGTCGGTCGACTACCACGGGTCGGCCGACTTGCGGTCGGTCTCGATGGCCGATGGCTTCTTCATCATCCCCGCCGGCGAGTCGAGCGTCTCGGCCGGTCAGGTTGTTGAGACCCTCATGCTCACGGGGCGACTGACATGATCGATCCGTTCGGCCGAGAGCTCTCTTACTTGCGCGTGTCCGTGACGGACCGCTGCAACCTGCGCTGCCGGTACTGCATGCCGGCCGACGGCGTGGAGATGTTGAACCACGACGACATCCTGTCCTATGAGGAGATTGTCGAGGTCGTTGGCGTCGCTGTCGGCATGGGCGTGCGCCATGTTCGCCTGACTGGCGGCGAGCCGCTGACCCGGCGAGACATCGTCGAACTGGTGCGCATGATCGCGGCGATCGGCGGTATCGACGATCTGTCCATGACGACGAACGGCATCCTATTGCCGCAATACGCCCCGGCGCTGGTCGCGGCGGGGTTGGGTCGCGTCAACGTGAGCCTGGACACGCTCGATCCGCAGCGTTTCGCGGAGATCACGCGCGGTGGGGACGTGGCGGCGGTGTTGGCCGGCATCGACGCGGCCGAGGCGGCCGGCCTGGCGCCGATCAAGCTTAACTGCGTGGTGGGTGAGTTCTCGGTCGACGGCGACGTTGAGGCGATTCAGGAGTTCGGCCGCCGGCGCGACTTCGAGGTGCGGCTGATTCGCCACATGCACTTCGCGACGGGCGAGTTCACGGTGGTTGAAGGCGGCGCCGGCGGCGACTGCCCACGATGCAATCGCCTCCGCCTGGCCAGTGACGGCCACGTTCGACCGTGCCTGTTTTCGGACGCCGCCTTCAACGTGCGCGAACTGGGCGCCGCCGAGGCGTTGCGACGTGCCGCCGAGGCCAAGCCAGCCACCGGTGGGCCGTGCGAGCATAACTGGATGCATGGGATCGGAGGTTAGCGATGAAGGACTTGTCACACGTGGACGACCAGGGCAAGGCGCGGATGGTCGACGTCGGGCACAAGCCGCCTCAGCAACGGCGGGCCGTGGCGACCGGACGAATCGAAATGGCCCCGGCGACGGCCCAGCGGATCCGGGAGAACGACATCGCCAAAGGCGACGTGCTGACGGTGGCCCAGATCGCGGGAATCCAAGCGGCCAAGCGAACGGCCGAGCTGATCCCGCTGTGCCACAGCCTGCCGCTTGATTGCGTGTCGGTGGAGTTGGACGTAGGCGAAGCGTGCGTGGCCGCTCGCGCGGAAGCCCAGTGCGTGGGCCGAACCGGGGTGGAGATGGAAGCCCTGATGGCCGTCAGCGTGGCGCTGCTGACGGTCTACGACATGTGCAAGGCCGTCGACAAGGCCATGCGGATCGAAGGCGTTGAACTGGTGGAGAAGACCAAGAGCGATGTCGAATAAGGGCGAGGTCATTTCGGTAAACGTCTCGACCGTTAAAGGCACGGCCAAGACACCGGTCGAGCGGGTCGAACTCGACCTGTGCGGGGTGGTGAGCGATGCCCACGCGGGCCCGTGGCACCGGCAGGTGAGCCTGCTGGCGGCGGAAACCATCGCCGAATTCGTCGAGCGCAGCGGACGTGACACGCAGCCGGGCGAGTTTGCCGAGAATCTGACGCTACGGGGCGTGGACCTGGGCGCTGCGGCGGTGCTGGATCGGTTTCGAATCGGGCCGGTTGAGTTGGAGCTAACGCAGATCGGCAAGGACTGTCACGGCCACGCCTGCACGATCTTCAAAGAGGTCGGCCAATGCGTCATGCCGACCGAGGGCGTGTTCTGTCGGGTGATCCAGGGCGGCGCGGTCGCGGCGGGTGATGCGGTCGAGCACATCGCGCGGCCGTTACGGGTGTTGGTGATCACGCTGAGCGACCGGGCCTCGGCGGGCGAGTATGAGGACCGCTCCGGCCCGAAGGCGGTCGAATTGCTGGGGGAGTTCTTCGGGCCCACCCGCTGGCACGAGCAGATCGACACGATGCTGCTGCCGGATGATGCGGACCGATTGGATGGGGCGCTTCGACAGGCTGTCGCGGGCGGCGTGGATATCGTGTTCACCGTTGGTGGGACGGGCGTAGGGCCGCGCGACATCGCGCCGGAAGTCGTCTCGGCCGCCTGCGAGAAGGTGCTGCCCGGCATCATGGAGCACATCCGGGCCAAGTTCGGCGCGGATAAGCCCGCGGCGCGCTTGAGTCGCAGCGTGGCCGGCGTGGCCGGGACCACGCAGATCTACGCCGTCCCCGGCAGCGTTCGGGCGGTCAGTGAATATGTACCTGAGATTCTCGGAACGGTCGAGCACGTGCTGTTCACACGGCACGGGCTTGACCGTCATTAGGTGACATGACCGAATCGACCAACAACGCAAGCGAAGCCGTCAGCCGGGAGACGATCCATCGTCTGCCGTCGCAATCGGCGGAGGCCGACGATGTGGCCGTCGAACGGGCGATCACGTTGATGATCGATCAGGTCGGGAGCTTTACGGTGATGTGCACGCCGACGGAAGTGGAGGCCTTGGCGGCGGGCTTTCTGTTTTCGGAAGGGCTGATCGAGACCGCCGACGACATCGCGGAGATCGCGGTCGGCCGGGGCAACCCGGATGCGGTGGCCATTCGGCTGAGCAATCCGGCGCCGGCCGGGGTCGAGCGGAACCTGATCGTGGCCAGTTCGTGCGGTATGTGCGGCTCGCGGAACATCGCCAAGCTGATGGCAGCCGTGCCTGCGTGCGGGGCCTCGCTGACTGTCAGCGAGGCGCGCTGTCAGGCGTTGACCGAAGTGTTACGGGAAGGTCAGTCGGTCTTCGCCTCGACCGGCGGGACGCATGCGGCGGGCGTGTTCGACGGGGGCGGCGAGTGTCTCGCCGCCGCGGAGGATATCGGCCGCCACAACGCGTTGGACAAGGCCATCGGCGCCTGCCTGCTGGCGGGCCGCTCGACGGCCGGCTGTGGGGGGGTGCTCTCCGGTCGGGTGAGTTTTGAAATGGTCGCCAAGGCCGCCCGGGCCGGGCTGGAAGTGATCATCGCGGTCTCCGGCCCGACCTCGCTGGCCGTTGAGGCGGCCGATCATTGGCACATCACGCTATGCGGGTTCGTTCGCGGCGGCCGGATGAACGTCTACACGCATCCGGGGCGGATCGAAGGGCTGAGCGGGCCGTGATGCGAACGGGAGCAATCTGTGCGTTGGGGGCGCTGTTGATCGCGGCCGCTGTGACGACCAACTGCAGGCGGGCCGACCGGCGGGGCGAGGAGCTAATCGTGTTCCACGCCGGCAGTCTGGCCGTGCCGGTCCGGGAACTGGCGGCGCTGTTTGAGACAGCGCACCCATCGGTAAAGGTCCGTGCCGAGGCCGCCGGCAGTCGGCTGTGCGCCAGGAAGGTCACCGACCTGGCCAGGCCCTGCGACGTGCTGATGTCGGCCGACGCGAGGGTGGTTGAAGAGCTGCTCATGCCCACCCACGCGCGGTTTAACATCCACTTCGCCACCAATGAAATGGTGATCGCTTATCGGGACAAGTCGATCCTTGCGGGCGTGGTCGATCTCTACAACTGGCCGATTGTCTTGGCGCGGCCGGGCGTGGTGATTGGCCGAAGCGACCCGGACTGCGACCCGGCCGGCTATCGCGCGCTGCATGTGTTCCAGCTAACCGGGCGCGCATTGGCCCAGCCGAACCTGGCCGAGCAATTGGCTGGGCAGCGCACGGTACTTCGGCCGAAGTCGACCGACTTGCTCGCACTGTTGGGCACGGGGGAGATCGACTACCTACTGACGTACCGCTCCGTGGCGCTCCAGCATGGATTGCCGATGATCCGGCTGCCGGCGGAGCTGAACCTGTCCGATCCGGTGATGGCCGACGCCTATCGGAGGGCTTCGGTGCCGTTGACGGGCAAGCGGCCGGGCGAGACGATGATTCGCAGGGGTGAGCCCATCGTTTACTCGGTAACGATCCCGGTCGGCGCGCCGAATCCGTCGTTGTCGGAAGCGTGGGTGGCGCTATTGCTGTCCGAGGTCGGCCGCGAGGTGATGCAGCGCAACGGGCAGCCGTGCCTGACGCCGGCGCCGGCGGACGGGCTCGCCGAGTTGCCCGATCGGCTGCAGCCGCTGTGCGTCGCCCGCGTGAATCAAAGGAACGAGCCATGATGAATTCGACGACGTCCGGCCGAGGCCGATCGCTGTGGTTTCAGGCGGTGATGGCGATGCTGGGCTTGGCGGTGTTGGTGTTGGTGTTGGGGCCGATCTTGGGGTTGGCGATGACGACCTCCGGGGAGGAGCTCGGCGCCGCGGCAACGGACCGAGACGTGCTCGCCTCGATCCGAGTGACGCTGGTGGCGGCGTTGGCGGCGACGGTGGTCTCGGCGGTCGGCGGAATTCCGTTGGCGTACCTGTTGGCACGGAAGCGGTTTGTTGGTCGGGAGGTGGTGTTGGCGATTGTGGACTTGCCGATCGTGATTCCGCGGACGGCCGCCGGCGTGGCGCTGCTGACGGTGATCGGCCGAGAGTCCTTGTTGGGGCGGGCGACCGGCGGGGGGTTGGTGGACTCGGTGGCGGGGATTGCGGTCGCGATGGCGTTCGTGTCGGTGCCGTTCCTGGTCAATGCGGCGCGCGAGGCGTTCGAGGCGGTTCCGGTTCGGTTGGAGGAGGCGGCGCGGTCGCTGGGGGCTTCGCCGGGGCGCGTGTTCTTTACGATCTCCCTGCCGTTGGCGTGGCGCGGGGTGGCTTCCGGGCTGATCTTGATGTTGGGTCGCGGCATCGGCGAGTTCGGGGCGGTCATGATCATCGCCTATCACCCGATGACGGCCCCGGTGATGGTGTTCCAGCGGCTGCAGGAGTTCGGCCTGGCGCACGCGCGGTCCGTGGCGGTGCTGCTGGTGCTGATTTGCGTGTTGGTGTTCGTGGCGCTGCGGGTGCTGGCTCGTCGGCGAGCAGGGGAGGTCGACCATGCTCGAACTGCGTGACATCGGGATTCGGCTGGGCGCGTTTGAGTTGGCCGAGGTGTCGCTGATGGTCGCGCCCGGAGAATACGTGGTCGTGCTGGGGCCATCGGGAGTCGGCAAGAGCGTGTTGCTGGAGACGGTGGCGGGGCTGCGGGCGCCGCGGACGGGCTCGTTGCTGCTGGGCGGCGAGGATATCACGGCGGCGCCGCCGGAGCGCCGGCCGATGTCGATGGTCTATCAGGATTATGCGCTGTTTCCGCACATGACGGCGGCGGGGAACATCGGTTACGGCCTGCGAGCGGCCGGTGCGAATCGGGCGGAGATTCAGGAGCGTGTCGCGGCCTTGGCGGCGCTGCTGAAGATTGAGCCGTTGTTGGATCGACGCCCGGCGGGGCTCTCCGGCGGGGAGCAGCAGCGGGTGGCGTTGGCGCGGGCGTTGGCGGCCGGGCCGAAAGTGCTGCTGCTGGACGAGCCGCTATCGGCGTTGGACGCCAACGTGCGGGCCCGGTTGCGAGGCGAGCTGAAGCGAATCAACCGCGAGCTCGGCACGGCCTTCCTTCACGTGACGCACGATCCGGAAGAGGCCATGGCCCTGGGCGACCGGGTGGCGGTGCTGCTGAACGGGCGCCTACATCAGGTGGGCACGCCGGAGGAACTCTTTCGGCGTCCCAGCGACACGCAGGTGGCGGCGTTCCTGGGCTTGCGGAACGTGTTGGCGGTTTCGGACGTCCGCCGGAAGGTCTGCCGCGTCTGCGACGTGGACATTCACGTCAGCTCCGCCACCGAGGCGACCGAACACATCTGGATCAAGCCCGAGGAGATCATTCTCTCGGATCAGCCCTTCGCCAGCAGCGCCCGCAACCAGTTCCGTTGTCGCGTGGCGGATTGGACACATCGGGATTCGTTGCTGGCGGTGCGCGTGGCGGCGGGGGAGCTGTCGTTAGTGGCGCTGATCACGCACGGCTCCTTCGAATCGCTGGGGATCGAGCCCGGGCGCCAGGTCTACGCTACCTTCAAGAGCTCAGCTGTTCATTGCCTGTGAGACAGGCGACCGGCGGTCAGGCGCCCTCATCGAATGCGGCCAGAAAGCCCTTGATCGTTCGGGGGATTTCGCTACCGTACGCCGTTTCCATCCGCCGTTGCCATTGCGTGGGCAGCGGCGGTTTTCGTTCCCTCAACCAAGGAGTTGGACAGATGCCTCAGGTGTACTTCTTCACCCCCTCGGAGGTGGCCAACGCGTCCGTCGACATCGGGACCACCAAGGCCAAGCTGCCCTTTAAGAAGATGCTGTTCCTGGCGGTGATGATGGCGATCGCAGCCAAGGAGGTGGCCGGCAAGATCATGGCGATGTTCTTCCCGATCATGACGTTCGTGACGATCGGCTTTGAACACTCGGTGGCGAACATGTACTTCATCCCGGCGGGCATTTTCGCCAAGGGCAAGGTGGCTTGGGGGCCGGCGGCGGGCGAGGCGCTGAGCGGCCTGAGCTGGGGCACGATGTGGTCGCACAACCTGATCGCGGTGACGCTGGGCAACATCGTCGGCGGCGTGATTTTCGTGGGGCTGGTCTACTTCTACGGCCACGTTCGCGACAACGGCCAGGCCGCCGAAGAGGAGGTCAAGCCGTGCTGTGAAGACCCAAGCTAGTCGCACGTGACAGCAAATGGATCAGCGGGCGATTCCGACACCCCGGGATCGCCCGCTGTTTTGCGCTAGCGGGTGAGCTTGGCCAGTTCGTCGCGGATGGCGGGGGTGATTTCGTTGGCGGTGAGGGTGGCGCGTTTTTCGCCGCGGACGTAGAGGATGGCTTTGTCCTTGCCGGCGCAGACGGCGATGTCGGCGCCGTCGGCTTCGCCGGGGCCGTTGACCACACAGCCCATCACCGCCACCGTTAGCGGCGTGTTGAACTCGGCCAGGGCGGTCTTGACCTCGCGGGCCAGGGCGGCTACGTCCATTTGGCAGCGCCCGCAGGTGGGGCAGGCTACCAGATTTACGCTGCGGCGGTCGCGCAGGCGCAAGGCGCCGAGCAAATCGTAAGCGGCGCGAACTTCCGCCACCGGATCACCGGAAAAACTCAGGCGAACGGTGTCGCCGATGCCGTCGGCCAGCAGGGCCCCTAGGGCCGCGGCGGAACTGACGGCGGCGTCTTCGGGCAGGCCGGCATGGGTGACGCCCAGGTGCAGGGGCCAGTCCCATCGCTCGGCAATGCGGCGGTTGACGGCCACCGTGGTCAGCACGTCGTGACTCTTGGCCGAAAGGACGAGCTTCTCGAAGTCGGCCTCTTCAAAGACTTCCAGGTACTCGGCCATCTTGTCGACCATTAGATCGACCAGGGGCTTGTCGAGATCGGCCTCTCTTTGATCGCCGGCGCGCCGTTCGACGATGGAGCCTTCGTTGACGCCCACGCGGATGGCCACCCCGGCGGCCTGGGCGGCGGCGATGACCTGCCGGACCTGATCGCGGTCGCCGATGTTGCCCGGGTTCAGGCGAATCTTGGGCACGCCGGCGTCGATGGCCTCCAACGCGCGTTCGAAGTGGAAGTGCACGTCGGCCACCACGGGCACGTTGACGGCCGCCACAATCGCCGGCAGCGCGGCGGTGTCTTCCGGCGTGGCGGCGGCCACGCGCACAATCTCACAGCCGGCGGCGACCAGCTCGGCGATTTGGTCGCACGTGGCCTCGACGTCGTCGGTGGTGGTGTTCGTCATCGACTGGACCACCACCGGCGCCCCGCCGCCAATCGTCACGCCGCCGACGTCGACCGCTCGCGTGGGGCGTCGCTCGATACTTGGATAGCTGCTGCCTTCACTCATCGCGGCCGCATTGTAGCCGCTCTATTCCGCAATCGGCACTCCGCAATCCGCAATAGAATTGACTTCCGCGCGAGCCATGCGAGAATACGCAAGCCGCTGATGGGCGTCAGGCCCGTCCGCGGCATTTGCGCCCGTAGCTCAATGGATAGAGCGCTTGCCTCCGGAGCAAGAGGTTGCGCGTTCGAGTCGCGCCGGGCGTATTAACGAA
>CAYRZU010000026.1:264-40832 GCA_964428895.1 uncultured Planctomycetaceae bacterium | reverse complement strand
CAGGTCGGACTTGCGGGCATGGAAGTTGATGGTCCGCGTCAGGGAGCTCTTGAAGCCCGACAGGTGCGTGCCGCCCTCGTGCGTGTTGATGTTGTTGGCGAAGGAGAAGGTGGTTTCGGCGTATCCGTCCGTGTATTGCAGCACGATTCGGGTCGTCAGATGGGTGGCGGGGTCTTCTTTCTCCAGAACAATCGGGCGGTGGAGCGTGTTCTTGCCTTCATTGAGGTGAGACAGGAACGCCAGCAGGCCCTTGTTGTATTGGAAGGTTTCTTCCTTGTCGGTTCGTTCGTCGCGGACCTTGATGCGGACGCCCTCGTTGAGGTAGGCCAGTTCGCGCAGACGGCCTAGCAGCGTTTCGTACTTGAAGGTCGGCTCGGGGAACATCTCGTGGTCGGGCTTGAAGGTGACCTTCGTGCCGGACTTCTTGCGTTGGCCGATCTTCTTGAGTTCGCTCTTCTTGATGCCTCGCTCGAACTCCATGGAGTAGACTTCGCCGTCGCGGCAGACCTCGACCTCCATCCACTCGCTCAGCGCGTTGACGACCGAGGCGCCCACGCCGTGCAAGCCGCCGGAGACCTTGTAGGCCTGGTGGTCGAACTTGCCGCCGGCGTGCAGATGGCAGAAGACGACCTCCAGCGTTGATACACCTTCGGTCGGGTGCATGCCGACGGGAATGCCGAGCCCATCGTCGGTGATGGTGATAGATTCATCCGGATTGACCGTGATGGAAATGTTGCTGCATCGGCCGGCCATGGCCTCGTCGATGGCGTTGTCGACGATTTCCCACACCAGGTGGTGCAGGCCGCGGGGGGTGGTGTCGCCGATGTACATGCCCGGGCGCTTGCGGACGGCCTCCAGGCCGCGAAGCACTTTGATCATGCTCTCATCGTAGACGCCGTTGATGGGGGACTTCTTGGCGGCTGCCGCCTGGTCCTTGGCGGTCTGTGTCGTTCCGTCTGGCATGTCTTACTGCGTTCCTATCAGCTTGGTTGGGGCGGGTTCCGGCCAGTCAAACTGGCCGAGAATTCGTAAACGTATTGTCGCAAAACGGTCGCTGATTATCCATCAGAAATCCCCGTCCGATCGCCAATAGTGGGACAAATAAACCGTTATTAGTTCGGTAGTTGCGCGTGGGATGGTAGGAGTTCGTCGGGGGGTCAGCCAAGCGTCTGAAGTTGCTGCCGAACGTTGGCTGCGACGTGGGTATCGCCGGCCGATTCGGCCAGCTCCAGGGCCCGCTGAAACAGCGTCTTCGCGTCGTCGGCTTGCCCGGCGGCGCGGGCGCATTTGCCGGCTTCAACGTAGGCGGGCAAGTAGGCCGGATCGATTTGGCGACACTGTTCGAATGCGGCCAGGGCGTTCTCGACCTGCTCGGCCGCGACGTATTCCATCGCCAGCGAGTACTGCAAGAACACGTCGGCCGGCTCGGCGGCCAGCAGCTTCTGGATGGACTCGATGCGATCGCTCATGGTCGGCCCTTGCTCGTCTCGTGGGGACGAACGTATTCTATGGTCGGCTTTGCCGAACAGGAAAGACCCATCCCTATGGATTCCAAGATCTACACCAAGGCCGGCGACGACGGCTCGACCCGATCGCTTGGCGACGAGCAGGTCCGCAAGAACGATCCGATGCTTGAAGCGCTGGGCACGCTCGATGAACTCAACAGCCACGTGGGTCTGTGCCTGGCCGCGGCCGGCCAGTGCAAGGTCGTTCGCGACGTGCTGGAAGCGGTTCAGATTGACCTGCTGGAGGTGGGCGCTACGCTCGCCGGCGACACCGTGAAGGATGCCCGCACGGTGCGCCTCTCGGCGGACGCCGTGAAACGGTTGGAGGAGACCATCGACGCGCTGAGTGCGTCGCTGCCGTCACTGGAGTTCTTGATCATCCCCGGCGGGGCCGAGATCGGCGCTCGGCTGCACGTGGCCCGGACCGTCTGTCGTCGCGCGGAGCGGCGCATCGTAGCCGTCGCCGATGGTGGCGCGGACATCCCCGCTGTGGTGATCCAATACTTCAACCGTCTCAGCGATCTATTGTTCGTACTGGCTCGGTCGGCCAACCAGATTGCCGGCGCGCCCGAGCGCCGGTGGGACGGCTAGCCGTGTCGGCATCGCTTCCGTTTCTGACCGCCGACCTGCCCGGCATCGGGGGGCGCATCAAGGACACGCCCGAGGATTTCCGCGTGGACGAGCAACCGCTCTACGCCGCGTCCGGCGAGGGCACCCACGTCTTCATGCAGATTCGCAAGAACGGCATCCCCACCCCCGTGGCTATCGAGCGCCTGGCCAAGCACATGAAGGTCCGCCCGCCCGACATCGGCCTGGCCGGCCTGAAGGATGCCCAGGCCGTGGCGACGCAGTGGCTGAGCCTCGAACACGCCGACGCGGGCCGATTGACCGCCTATCGCGACTCTCAGATGGAGGTCGTGGCTGTCACGCGTCACACCAACAAGCTTCGGCCGGGCCATCTGGCCGGCAACCGATTCACTATTCGCGTCCGCGATGTCGGCGAAAGCGATTTGGCGGCCGCTCAAGCGGCGCTGGCCGTGCTGGTTCGCCGCGGCGTGCCGAACTATTTCGGCCAACAACGATTCGGCATGCGAGACGACACCGACCTGCTCGGCGCCGCGCTGGTCCGGAACGATCTGGCGGAGTTTGTGGCGCTCTACCTGGGGCGCCCGCGGGCGGACGATCCGCCCGACTGTCGGGCCGCCCGAGGGGCGTTCGACGCCGGCGACATCGAGGGCGCCTTGCGGCGTTGGCCTCGCCACTACGGCAACGAGCGGCGGGCGCTGTCGGCCTACAAGCGGCGGGGCAAGCCCGGCCCGGCCGTCGGCGCCATCGACAAGCGAATGAAGCGGCTGTTCGTGTCGGCCTGTCAGAGCCGCATCTTCAACACCGTCGTGGCCGGGCGGATCGACAGCATCGACCGTGTCATGATCGGCGACCTGGCGCAGAAAGCCGATTCCGGCGGCGTGTTCTCGGTCGAAGATGCAGCCGCCGAGCAACCTCGCGCCAACGCCCACGAGATCAGCCCGACCGGCCCCATTGTCGGTACGCGCGGGAAATTGGCCGAGGGCGAGCCCGGCCAAGTCGAACGGGCCGCCGTGGTCGACAGCGGATTGGACCTAGCCGACTTCGACCGAGTGGGCTCTCTGAAGCTCAAAGGCGGGCGGCGGCCGTTGCGATTCCTGTTGGGTGAGCCCACGCTCTCAGCGGGGGCCGACGAAGGCGGGTCGTTTGTAGAAGCCTGCTTTACCGCGCCGTCTGGCTGCTACGCGACGATCGCGCTGCGCGAAATCACCAAGATCGACGAACGATAGGCCCGTTGGCCGCTGCCGGGTCGAGTGGGCTACCACTTACGCAATAGCTCGTGGGCCTGCTGGGCCGCGTCGGTCTCGGGATACTTCTCAATACACTCGGTCAGCTTGTCCTTGGCCTTGTCGACCATGTCCCGCTCGTGGAACTGCTTGGCGATCTTCAGCAAGCTGGCAGCGCGACGTTCCTGCTTGGTGGGGTCCGGCGTTTCGGCCGGGGCCGTGGTGGGGGCATCCGCGGGGGCCGTTTCCGGCGGGCCGGCGTCGGCTGGTTGAGTTTTTGCCCGCTCTTTCGCGGCGGCTTCGGCGGCGGCCCGTTCCTTTTTCAGGCGGAGTTGCTCGTTGAACGGCACGCGGAGTTCCGGATACTCCGTCAGCAGGTCTCGCAGGGCGCCGCGGGCGTTCTTGGACTCATCGCTGCTGGGTCTGAAGGCCTCGACTACCTCCTGATACGCCAAGGCGGCCCCCAAGGCGTTCTGTTCGGCCAGGAGTTGCTGGGGCCTGCCCGTCAATTCACGGGCAGCCCTGTCGTAACCGTTGCGCAGCGCCGCGCACCGGTCGGCCAGGCCTTTTGGGTGCCACACCTTGGCCAGCTTGGCCAGGGACGGCTGGACATCCCCCAGCCGGCCGGCGGCCAGATCGACCTGGGCCTGGGCCAATACCTTGGCGATCCGTTCGCGGTCTTTGGCGCCGATGGGGGGGTACTGTTTGGCGAACTTCTTGACGGTAGTCTTCCAGCCGCCCGAGCCGTCCTGGGTGACGGTGTCGTAATCCCCGCCGGCGATGAATTCGCCGTTCGGCTTGGTCAGCGCCCAGAATGGATAGTCCTGCCCCTCAATTTGGCGTCGGTAATGGGCGTAACGCCGGTCGGCGTTGTCAATCGGCACGAACTGGACGACCATTCGAGCGGTCACGGTTCGCTTGCCCTTGGCGAGCAGCGCTTGCTTGGCGCTGTCGGAGTAGTTGGAGCCGACGGCCTCGGAGAACACGAACAGGATTAGCGTGCCGGCCTTATCGGCGCGGGCCATGGCGTCGGCGTAGACATCGGCGTCAGCGATTCCGGCCGGTAGGAGCAATACCCCGACCCACGCACACAGGAACACGATGCGTCTCATAGGCATGCGGTCTAACGCCCTTGGCCTTTCGCGCCGGTGCGGGTCTTTCGGGTGCCGGCTTTGGCGGCCGTCTTCTTGGCCTTCGGCTTGAACAACTCCTTGAGGACTCTGACGGCCTTTCTCATGTCGGCGACTTTGAAGACGGCCTTGGATCGCCCGGATCCGCCGCCGCCGGTGATGTAGGCGTAGGCGATGGAAATGTGGGCCTCGGCCAGTTTGCGGGCAACCATGGCGAAGGCGCCGGGGCGGTTTTCCATTTCCAGCATCAGCACGTCGGTTTCGGTCCAGTGGTCGTGGGTCTTGCCCAGCAGCTTTCGGACACGGGCGGGTTCCTCACAGACGATCCGCAACACACCGTGTTCGACCGAGTCCATCATGCTGAGTGCGGAGATGTTGATGCGGTCTTTCGCCAGGGCGCTGGTCACATTGGCCAACACGCCGGGCTTATTGACGAGGAAGATCGAGAATTGCGGTTCGACCGTGATCATGGTGTCCCCTTTCCGGCTTAGGTGTTCGGGTTGTTCGGCTCCTGCTGGCGTTGGCGCCAGAGGCGGACGGCCTCAGGCGGGCGGGCGTAGAGAGGCAGCATGCGGTCGGGGTCGGTGAAGTCGCCGGCTTCGGCCATGCGTCGGCCTACGCGCCACACGCCCTCGGCGGTGGGCAAACGAACGGCTTCGTCGGCCAATTCGATGCCCTCGCCACTCAGTTCATGATACCACAGTCCCTCCCCAATCAGCAGGATCGGGCGGGGCGTTAGGGCCAGGAAATTGTCTCGCGTCATCGCGCCGGGCGGGACGGCCTCGGAGCGGGCCTTGCCGTCACGCCGATAGGCGGCGGCATAGACGGTTCCGTCTCCGGCGTCGAGGACCACGCCGAGGCTGTTCCATGGTCGATCGGCCACATTCT
This sequence comes from uncultured Planctomycetaceae bacterium, assembly GCA_964428895.1. Lineage (GTDB taxonomy): Bacteria > Planctomycetota > Phycisphaerae > SM23-33 > SM23-33 > HyVt-337. The sequence continues at coordinate 35,498 of CAYRZU010000026.1, read as the reverse complement.
CGGCAACGGCCGCCAGCGTGGGGACGGCTACGCACTGCAGGCCGGGCACAAACTGGGCCAGCGTGCGGGCGACGGTCATGCCGACCCGCAACCCCGTAAAGCCGCCCGGGCCGGCCGAGACGTACACGTGGGCCAACTGGGCGGGGGCGATCCCGGCCCCGGCCAGCAGCGCGTCGAGCTGGCAGATCAGCTGGGCCGCGTGGCGGCGGGAAGCGTCGAAGGCGACGGCCTCGACCAGGCGGCCGCCGATTCCCAGCGCCACGCCGCCGGCGCGACAACTCGTTTCGATTGCAATGGCAGCGGTTTCGCTCATGATCGTGGCCGGATTGTAGTTCGGGTGGGTCGGCCGGGCCAGCCGCAATTGCCCCGGCCTCCGCAAACGCATTTGACACCCATGGATACGGACCGATAGCATAGCCCGCTGCTCAGAGAGGATCGGGAATGCTTGCCGTTATCAGTGACATCCATTCGAACACCGAAGCGTTGACGGCCGTCTTGGACGACATCGCCGGGCGCGACGTGGAGCGTATTGTGTGCCTGGGCGACGTGATCGGTTACGGCCCCGAACCGCGCCAGTGTCTGGAACTGGTCCGTGAGCGGGCGACGGCCACGCTGATGGGCAATCACGACTTCGCGGTGCTCTACGAGCCGGAGAACTTCAACGTTGGCGCCGAGGCAGCCGCCTTCTGGACGCGCGAGCAGTTGGAGATTCGCCCCGATTCCGACGACCAGGGCCAGTGGTGGAAGTTCCTGGGCTCCCTGAAGGTCAAGCACACCCTGACCGACGAGTCGCTGGAGATCGGGGAGATGATCTTCGTCCACGGCAGTCCACGGCGTCCGGTCAATGAATACATCTTCCCCGACGACGTCTACAACAACGCCCACAAGATCCAGGGCTTGTTCGATCGGTTCGACCACGTGTGCTTCGTGGGGCACACCCACGTGCCCGGGGTGTTCGTTGACACGCCGGACTTCTATACGCCCGAAGAGCTGGAATACGTCTACGACATCGACCCGAGCCGCAAGGCGTTGATCAACGTCGGCTCGGTCGGTCAGCCGCGCGACCGCGACAACCGGGCCAGCTACGTGCTGGTCGAGCCCGGGCAGGTGCGGTTCGTGCGCGTCCCTTACGACTACGAATCCGTCATCGCGAAGGTCACGCAGATCGAGGAGTTGGACGACTACCTCGGCACGCGACTTCGCGAAGGGCGGTAAGGAGCCCGGTGTGGATCCAAAGCGTTTGCTATTGATGGGTGCGGTGTTGCTTGCCGTGGTGGGGTCGCTGTACCTCTACACGAAATCGAATCAGCCCGCCGACCCATCGGCGACCACCCAACCGGCTACGCAACCGGCTGCCCAGCCAGCTACGCCGCCGGTCGGTGTTACCCCGGCCCCCGAGGCCTCGCCCGCGCCGGCCGGGCCCGCCGAAACTCCCGAAGCGTCCGCCGAGGTCGCCCCCGCCCCGGCGCCCGCGCCAACGGCGGCCGACGATAGCAGGGCCCAGTGGATCGGGTCAGATCAGCCTCCGGTCGAGACCGTCATGCTCGGTTCGCTCGACGCCAAGACCGATTACATGTTCCAGGTCGAGCTGACCAACCAGGGCGCCGCGGTCAATGCGGTGCGACTCGTCGACTACTTTGTGACGGTGGCGGATCGGCAGCTCTACGACAAGGACCCCCAGGCCTACCAGCAGGCCCGCCTGGCCGACCCCGCCAAGTACAAGGGCCACTACGCCTTCATGACGCCCATCGACGGGATCAGGAGCCTGTCGACCCGGCGCGTCGATGTCTGGATGCTCGGGCGGGAAACCACCGACGGCAAGCCGATTCGGCTGGCCCTGACGGACCTGGGCAAGCGACGTTGGATGCTGACCGCGCGTGACGATCACAGCGTGACCTTCAGCTACGAGCTAAGTTGGGGGATGGTGGGGGGGGCGGCCGAGCCCGTTCTGCGGATCGATAAGACCTATCGGCTCGATCCCCAGACGTACTCGTTGGACGTCACCTACCATTTGCGGAACCTCTCGGGGAGTCCCCTCCGCGTGTCGCTGGATCAGACCGCGGCGACGGGGTTGAACCGTGAAGGCGTCCGGATGGACAACCGCCAAGCCGCCTACGGGCGAATCGACGCCGATGATCGGAAGGTCGAGGGCTTGCTGGAAAAGCATGCCAAGCTGACCAAGTCCATGGACGGCATGCAGAAGACGTTCGGCCGATCGGACGACGCCGAGCCCGTGGTGTGGGTGGGCATGACCAACAAGTACTTCGCGTCGCTCGTCTACCTGCACGGCAAGACCGACAAGGACATCGATGCGCCGAGCCTGCGGGCGGACTTTTACGTGAAGAAGGCCGGTGAAGAGGACTTTGTCACCGGCCTGCGTGTGGGCGGTCGGCGCGGCGATGCCGAATCGAACGATTGGGGCATTCGTATCGAGCCCGGTAGCGAGAGCGTGGTGGCCTTGGACGTATTCGCCGGCCCGAAAGACCGGCGCGTTTTCACCGACGACGACAACTCTCTGCATCGGCCTATCTACAGCCAACTCGACTATATCGCCACGCTCAGTTCGGGCTGGTGCTTCTGCACCTTCGACGCTCTGGCCTTCCTGGTGATGGATGTGCTGAAGATCTTCGCCGGCGTGCTGTTCGGCAACTACGGGTTGGCCATCATCTTGTTGGTGTTCGTGGTTCGCCTGGCGCTGCATCCGTTGGCCAAGAAGAGCCAGCTATCGACGATGAAGATGCAGAAGCTCGGCCCGGAGATGAAGAAGCTGCAGGCGAAATACGCCAACGACAAGGAAGCGCTCAACCGCGAGACGATGAAGTTCTACAAGGAACAGGGCGCCACGCCGCTACTGGGCTGCCTGCCCATGTTCCTGCAGATGCCGATTTGGATCGCGCTGTACACCGGCATCAACGCGTCGATCGAATTGCGTCACGCGGCCTTTCTGCCGGTGTGGATTACGGACCTGGGGGCACCCGACGCGCTGTTCACGTGGTCGCACCCGCTGCCGCTGATCGGCAACAGCTTCAACCTGCTGCCGATTCTGCTGACGGTGGCGATGTTCCTGCAGACGAAGCTCATGCCGCAGATGGCCCAGGCCGCCGCCACCGGTGACGACAAGGCCAAGCAGCAACAGAAGATGATGCGCTACATGATGCCGGGCATGATGCTGATCTTCTTCTATCCGGCGCCGTCGGGGCTGACCCTTTACATCATGGCATCGACCGCGGCCGGCATCTTGGATTCATTCCTGATCAAGCGTCACATCCGGGCCAAGGAGGCCGCCTCGACCGCCCGGGAGACCACCGTCAGCGTGCCCGGCAAGGCCGCCCGATCGGTTCGCCCCAAGAAGCCTAAGGGCCCCAACTGGTACAAGCAGAGCTAGCTCTGATCGATACCCCACCGGGATATAGGGGCGCGTGGCACAGGTTGCTTGCAGCCTGTGTTGCCTTGAGAACACGGCCTGCAAGCAAGCCGTGGCACCCCCGTCGAGGGGTCTTCAAATAGGGCCCGGGCCCCGCGATGAGGCCACCCAATAGAAAGGGCCCGTCCGGTACCGAACGGGCCCTTTTCGTATGGGCAGCTTTCGCCGGCGACTTAGAATCCGCCGGGCACGTCGTCCGGAGCGCCGCTGGCCTGCATTGACTGCTCCAGGAGTTCTTCGAACTCGAACATGGGCAGCCACATGGCGGCCCCGCTGACCAAGACCACATTGGTTCCTTCGTGGTCGTAATACTCCGGCTTTTCGTAGGCCAAGATCAAGTGGTCTTGGGTGTCGTCGCCGGGCTTGATGTAGATGTAACCGACCTCGCCGATCAATTGTCCTTCGGCGAACTCCGGGGGCGGCGCGTGGCCGGCGGGGCTGGCCAGGGCGCCCTCGTGGAGGAAGCCCTCATCGATCAACACCTCGAACCCGTCGGGGTAGCTGTCGTTCTGGGCCTGGTACATCGTGACGGCGATGCCAATCATCTTGGTGTTGTTAGCGCCGACGGCCCGCTTGGCGTCGGCTCGGGCGCCGGCGACGGACGGCATGGCAAAGAGCGTGGTGGTGAAGATGTTGCCCAGCCCCGACGCGCCGCTGAGCGGCACAGAGCCGTACCATTCCCAGGTGATGCCCGCCTCGTCGGTTTCGACGGTCTGCATTTCCGGCTGCAGGTACTTCTGCACCGTGCCCAGGCTCGGCAGCAGGTGCTGGTCGAGGGCCATGCCCTCTCCGCGAGCCGCGTTGGAGGCCATGGTCCAAATCGGCAGGACGAAGTTATAGACCTGCCCGACGATCTTGGGCGTGTTAGTGAAGGACATCGAACACGGCGCCTGCCCGACCTTGCCTTGGCAGGCCTTGAAGGCGGCCGTTTCGGCCAGCGTTGCGGCGGGCTTCTGGGCCAGGATGGTCTCCAGCACCTGCGGGAAGGCCGCGACGTAGAATCGCCCGTCGTGGACGGTCCAGGCCGGGGCGACCGGCATGGGGAAGAAACCGCTGCCGCCGCCGGCGAAATAGTGGATGTCGCTCATGTCGTTGGCGACGACCACGATCGTTTCGAGGTCTTCCATGTCCTCGTTGATGTACTCGTCATCCTCGTACATGGGCATCTCGGCGGGGGGCTGGTCGGCCGGCTGCGTGGTGGGCCGTTCGCCCTTGGCGAGCTGCTCGAGTTGCTCGATGATGTGGTTGAGCTTCTGCTCGTCGGTGACCTCCACCGACATGAAGGTGCCGGCCAGAAAACCGCCCAGGCTTGGCGCGCTGGCCATGACCCAGGTCTGTCCCAGACTGGCGATCAGGTCATCGCGGACGGCGAAGCCCAGTTCATCTTCCAAGGCCGCCAACTGCTGGTTGACCATCTCCTCGGGGGTGGGGTCGCCGGTGACCGGAAACGCGGCCAGGCGTTTCATCATCTCATCGAAGGCCTTGTCGGCGGGGAAATTGAAGGCCGCCACGAAGTCGGCGTCGGCGGGCACACCGGCGAGGTCCTCGTCAGTCAGAGGATCGCCCGTGTAGAGGGTTAGCATTCCCTGGTGGGGGGCGGGGGTAAAGAGGCGACTCTTGGCGTGCAGCATTTCGCCATCCACGTTGGTGGCGCTGACGAAGACCGTGGCCCGGTCGATGCCGGCCGATTCCCAGACGTAGCTGAAGTGCTCCACGTTGAACAGGGCCGCGAACAGGCCCATGCCGCCCATCGGCGGGCCGTTGGCCGGGCCGCTGGCCGGGCCGCTGGCGGGATCTCCCTCAGCTTCCGGCGGGGCCGGCGGCAGGAAGGGCTGAACCGTAGCGCGCATAGCTTCGATGTCCAGGTAGGTCACCATCTGGACGGCCTCACCGGCGACGGCGGCGAGGTGGTCGGTGAACCGGCTATTACCAGCCAAGCTCGTCTCCGCTGTGATCGCCGCGATCAGGTCGGGGGTCTGGTCGCCCATGGTCAGGAAGAACGTCTGCCCGAAGTAGCCGAAGGTGACCGGCCCGGCCGGGCTCATGATGCGCTGGCAAGGGGTCTCGCCGACCATGGCTTCTTCGACCGGGGCTTCGCCCAGTTCGATCAGGGCGTTGAGGGCTTCGGCGAAGGCGGGTTGGTCGTCACCGAGTTCGATCAGCAGGGCGGCCAGGATTTTCGGCCCCATGGGCATGGGGGGCGTATCCTCGTCGGCTTCTTCTTCGCTGGGGGGCTCGGGGGGGGAGACTTCAATGATCCCCAGCGCCAGCGGGCGCCGGGCTATGATGCCGACCAGGCTGGTGGTGTGCTTGGCCATGGCGGCTTCGTCCTCGCCTTCATCGATTTCCACGCCGCGATGGATCAGATCGAACACCGTTGCCAGATTCGACTGGTCGATCAGTTGCCCCATCAGGGAGGCGTCGAAGGCGGGGTTTTCGCCGGCCCAGCCGACGTAGAAGAGCGTCTTGGCGGGCAAACGGTCGGCCAGCGGCGACGCGCCTCCGCCCAATGCCAACGCCGATAGACTGAGTAAACATATAACGGCCGTGATGATTCGTGACCTCATGAGTTGGTCCTCTTCACTGTGTTTGCTCGGTCGCGCCGGCATCGGCGCCGGCCAGCCGAGATGGAAACGCTGCCACCCAAGAACGGGATGTCCATCTTAGGGGGCGCGCGTTTAAGGGGCCAGCGAAATCCCTCTGGTTGGTGTCGACCGAGCCCCTTAGAATGGTGCGATGAATAGAGGTCGTTGGTTCATCCTGGCGGGGTGTTTGGCTCTAGTGGTCGGGTGCGGCGAAGAACAACTGGCCCCGGCGACTCCCATGGTCACGCAGGTGGAGCGGTCGACCTGGCAGAGCCCGTTCGGGCCGGGCGAGTTGATGCAGTCGCCCAACTACCGGGTATTCTCCACCACCCGGAACGCGGCGTTGCAGCAGTACTTGCCCGGCTTCATGGAGGCCGCCTACACCCACTATCTGAATCTGACCGGGCTGGACCGGAACAACCACATCGATTTGCTGGAACTGTACGTGTTGGCGACACGCCGACAGTGGGCCCACCTGACGCAACACCGGCTGGGCGAACGCTCTGACGTCTACCTGCAGTTGGAGGCCGGCGGCTACATGGTCGACGGCGTCTGCGTGCTGTGGGACATCGGGGTGACCGGCACGCTGTCGGTGGCGGCCCACGAAGGGCTGCACCAGTTCCTCCACCACCGACTCAAGCATCGGGTCCCCATGTGGGCCGAGGAAGGTCTGTGCACCACGGCGGAGGGGTTCGAGTTGGACCGCGACACGGTTCGGTTCACCCCGGCCGGCAACGCCAGTCGGTACAATTCCCTGCACAACGTTCTGGCCCAGGACTACTGGATTCCGCTGGAGCGGCTTTTGCCGATGGACGCCGGCGACGCGGTGGGCCAGCACCAAGGCCGGGCCGTGGGCTACTACGCGCAGGTGTGGTCGCTGATCCTGTTCATCCAGAGCGACCCGGCCACGCGCGCGGGTTTTCAGCGGATGTTGCGAGATGCGTCGGCGGGCCAATTGGTGCAGAATCTGGGATTGTCCGTTTCGCAGTTTCCTAGCATGCGAGGGCGCCGGTACAACCGCGCCATATCCACGCCCGTTTTCCGGGCCTACATCAGCGACGATCTGGAGACGTTCGAGCGGGAGTGGCTGGCTTTCGCCCGGAAACTGGTCCGCTTCGATCGGTAGGGGGGGGCGTGGTCAGCCCAGTAGTTCGGCCAGTCGGCGCAGCGCCTCGCCGATGACGATTTCCGGGCAGGACGCCCCGGCCAGAACGCCGATGGTGACGGGACGGTGCGCCGGAAGCCACCCCGTGGTCACCGCGGCGCTGCCGGCGGCGGGGTCCAGGGCGAGGATCTCGTCGGCCGACCGAATGGCCGCGGCGTTCTCGATGAAGTAGCTGGGGGCGTACCCTCGGGCCAGTTCAAACAAGTGTCGCGTGTTGGACGACCCGAACCCGCCGACCACCACCACCACGTCCACGCCGCTGCGGCACAGTTCAATGGCGGCTGTCTGGCGGTCTTGCGTGGCCCGGCACACGGTGGGCTCGAACAGGAGACGCTGTTCGGCTTCGGCGGCGCCGAACCGCTGGGCCATGGCCTGCTGGAGCATGTGGCGGACCTCAAGCGTTTCCTCGTAGAGCATGGTGGTCTGGCTGACCTGGGCCATTCGTTCGAACGCCGATAGCGAATCGGCATTGGCGGCCGGGGCAGTGAAGGCCTGTCGGAACTCGGCATCGTCGGCGTTTCGGACAATCAGGTCGCAGAAGCGGCCGGCCTGGGAGACGTTGCCCACGACCACATACTTGCCGCCGACGGCCTCGAGACGGCTCTTGGTGACGACGGTTTCATCGTGGGTGGCTCGGCCGAAGATGACGATGCCGTATCCGTCGGAGGCGGCGCGATCGGCCCATCGCCACAGACGTCGAACGTCGCCGCAGGAGGTATCGATGACGGCGCAGCCGATGCGTTCCAGTTGCTTCTGGATCGGGAGGGTCACCCCGAACGCGGGGATCACGGCGGTGTCATCGGCGGCGAGGATTTCATCGAGTCGGTCGAGTTGGTCATCGGTGAGGACCGTGACGTCCTGCTGCCGAAAGGTGTCGTTGACCCACGGGTTGTGGATGATCTCGCCGAGCAGGAACAGGCGCCCGCCTTGGTTGGCTCGGTCCGCGACGGCCTGCTGCAGCATGTCCAGGGCGTGGGTGACCCCTCGGCAGAACCCGAACACGCGGGGCAGTCGCAGTTGGCCCTGGGGGAGTTTCCAGACGTTACCCGTGTTTCGAATACGGTCAACGAGGCTGCTGGCGAACTCGTGGCCGGTTGATGTTGACTCCGGTGAATCGGGAGCCCCCGATGCGGGCCGGTCGTGCCGCTCGGCCATTACGACTCATCATCTGCCGGCTGGCTGGCCGGCTCGTCCGACTCGTCGTCAGGCTTGCGGTCGGGCCGTGGGCGGCTGTGGGGCTTGCGGAGACCTCCCCCGCGCCCGTGTGGGGAGGCGAGAATCTGCTCGACCTGCTCATCGACGATCTCGTCTCGGCTCTCGGTGCGATCGGCGTTCTCGGCCCGCAACTGCTTGATCTGATCCTGCATGGCCGCCAGACGCTTCTCTCGGAGTTCCTGTGTGACCTGGAACTTCTTGGTCAGGACCTGCCGCAACTGGAGGCGGAGCTTCTTCTTTTCGTCGGGATCCTTGGCCTCGCGCCACTGACGAACGAGCCGGATGGCCTGGATCTTTAGCTCCTGCTCGAGCATGGCCGTTTCCTGGGCTTCGGCGGGCAGCAGCTTCCATTCCTGATACCACCGCCACAGCCGTGCGGTAACCCGCTGGAAGTGGTCGGGATGATCTTCTTTGAGCTGGAGCAACTCTTGGCGTCGCTTGGGGAACCGGGAGCCGAGGGTTTCGAGCAGTTCAGCCTGTTGGTCTTCGGATAGAGGCTCAAGCTGGCGCCCGCCGTGCCGGCCGTTGCCATGGCCCGGGCCGCCGATCCGGCCCGGCCGGTCGCGGTCGGCGGGTTGGGTCGTCGGCGGCTGGGCCAACACAACCGAGGTCGCGATGGCTACCGTCATCAGGATGATCCATAGGTGTCGCATTGTTACTCCCGCCTGCTCAACAAAGATGACGTGATTGGAGGCCGGTTGTCAACTACCCGTCCATGTTTCCATGGGGTCGTAAAGATCGTAGTCATTCAACTGAAGTTGGAGGTCGTCGATTTCCAACTGTTCATGCGGGTCATCGAGAACATCGGCAATGATGTCGGCCTGCATGTAGTTCAATTCATCCTGAAGGACGTCGATCTCGTCGATGGTCCTGACCTCGGCGGCAGCCTGGGTGTAGATTTCCACCAGGCCGGCCGAGCCGGCTCCGTTAGCGACCATGTGCACCGTCCAGGTCACCAGCAGCAGGGCGGCTACGGCGGCGGCTTCGACGCTGGTCAGCACGGCCAGGTATCGCTTGCGGCGGGTGGGCCGGGCCAATTCCGTCGTCATGCGTCGGCGGGCGTGGGCCATGGCCTGATGCTGGCGGCGCGGATCGATCGGCACATCGAGGAGGAGTTGGTCGCGACGGATCTCGTCGGCGACCGTGCGTTCCTCGGCCGTTAGCTCGATGGGCTCGCCATCCAGCCATTGTCCGATGCGCCCGTAGTTGGCTTCACTCATGGCCATCGTCTTGTCCCATGACTTTTCGCAGCGCCTTGAGTCCTCGGTGAACTTTTGCCAGGACTGTGCCCAGCGGGCAGTCGAACTTGGCGGCCAATTCGCGGAAGCTCAGCTCGCCGAAGTACCTCAGCAACACCATTTCGCGCGTAGTCTCATCCAGCGTCGCCAGGGCCTCATGCAAATCCTGAGATGCTTCCTCAGCCAGCAGGTCGGCGTCAACCGCGCGAGTTTCCTCGCTGAACAGGTCGCCGAAGCGTCGGCCTTCGGAATCCTCGACCGAAAGGCTCAGGCCTCGTGGGCGAGTTTTGCTTCGTCGGATTCGGTCCCGGACCATGTTCGCCGCAATGCGAAACAGCCAGGGCTCGAATCGGCCGCGATCATCATAAGCTGTCAACTGCTTGACGAGCTTTAGCGATATCTCGCCGAGCAGATCCTCCGCGTCATGGTGGTTGCGCGTGGCGCGGAAGAAATATCCGTACAGCCGAGGCCCATAGCTCGCCAACAGCAGGCCGAAATGCTCAGCCGAGCCGGCTTTGGCGGCAGCGACGATTTCGGTCAACTGCTGAGGATCCATGGTCCACGCTTGGCCTAACGCTCGGTGGCGCTAGGTATTGCTAGATTATCTCAGGCCGCCGCCGTTTGGCAAGGGCCGTCCGCGGCGCCAAACTCAGGGGCAGTCCAAAATAAGAGGATAGCCCTAACTGACACTTTTGCAAGATGTTGTATCGTCTCTTGGGCCCTTGGCGGTGCGGTTGGGGCCCGAGAAAGCCCTTTCGGACGCGTCAGGTTGTCCGGTATAGTCACCTTCGTAGCGCCGCTGCCGCTTATCAGACGCGGGTGTGGCGCTGCCGGTCCTTCGGGGCCGCTGACGCCGTCTGGCGTTTGGAACCCGGTGACGGGCCGGGGCCTAGGAACCGGAAGTAACCCGCGGGCCGCCGCGGCTTGAGTGCGAGTTCAGAGCACGATGTCCAACCAGGCGCCCGAAGACCCTCGCGGCCGTGAAGGTGACGACCACGCCCCGAAACCCCCGTGGGAAACCGATTCTTCCCAGGACGGCGACGCCGAGGCCACTGAATCCCTGGAGTCCGTTTTCGGCATCACGCCGGATGACGGTTCGCCCGCCTCGACCGACAGCCTGAGCAGCTTCGACGACCTGTTCGAGAAGCGTATTCGCGAGGCGGTCCAGGAAGTCGAGGCCGAGCAGGCTAGCGACCCATCTGCCCCCGCGGAAGCTCCCGCCCCCGCCGACGACAATCCTCTGGGTGTCTACGCCGATTTGGCCCAGACCGAATCGCCCCCGGGTCGGGCCCGGGAGGCTGCGCCGTCCGCGGCAGACACACCCGCTGACGACGAACGGTCTGCGACCGACACGGACACCCCCGGCGTCGATACGCCCGCTCCGGCCGCCGAACCGGCGCCGCCCGACCGGCGCCGAAAGCGGCGCCCGGAACCGGACCGACCTTCCAAAACGCCCGCTCCGGTCGAGCCGGGCCCCGAGCCTGTCACGCTTCTGTCGGCCTCGAAAGGATCGACCTCCCGGTTCGACCTGCCCGCGTCGCGTGATACGTCGGCCCCGCGCCCGGAAGCGCCCTCGCACCTGGCCGAGGCCGACCAGCTCAGTCCATCCGAAACGGCCCAGGCCGATCAGCTCGCCGGCCAGATCACCTCGGCCGGTCCCCTGTTGGCGGTGCGTTTTGGCCTGATGCGCAACATAGGGCTGTTCCAGCACAGGTTCGAGCACATTCCGGCCCCGGGGACGAAGGTCGCCATTCGAACCGATCGGGGGGTGGAACTGGGTCGGGTCGTCAGAGGCGTCTGCAGCGAGGGGTGCGGCGACGGGTGCGGGTGCAATTGCGTACCCCCCCGGCGCGTGGCGGAGTTCACGGTGGCCAACGGTCCGGACTACCTCCTCAAGCGCGAAGGCAAGGTCCTGCGTGTGGCCAACACCCAAGACCTCTCCGACGCCCGCGAACGGGACAAGCTTTGTCGGCAGGCTAAACGCTTCTGCAAAGGCCATGTCGAACGGATGGGCCTGTCCATGCGTCTGGTGACGGTCGAACACCTTCTGGGCGGGGAACGGATGACGTTCTACTTCACCGCCGAAGGACGAATCGATTTCCGCGAGTTGGTCAAGGAGCTTTCCTCGGAGTTTAAGACGCGTGTCGAACTCCGGCAGGTCGGGGCGCGCGACGAGGCCCGGCTGGTCGGCGATTTCGAACGGTGCGGCCGTCAGTGCTGTTGTCAGTCCTTTCTGAAGGATCTCAAACCGATTTCCATGCGAATGGCCAAGGTCCAAAAGGCCACCCTGGATCCGTCGAAGATTTCCGGGCGGTGCGGGCGGCTGATGTGCTGTTTGCGATACGAGGACGGCGGTTATCAGGAGCTTCGCAAGACGCTGCCCAAGCGGAACACCTGGGTCCGGACCGAGACGCTGGTGGGGCGTGTCAACAAGACGCACGTCATTACCCAACTGGTGGAAATCGAGCTGCCCGACTCCTCGCGAGCGGTGGTGGGGGTCGAAGAGGTCCTGGAGCGGAGCGCCAAGCCGCTGGCTGCGCCGATCCCGAAACCGGCGCCTCAGCCCATGCGCCCACCGCGACACGAGCGAGAGAAGCGACTCCTACGGGATGCGCCCACCGGCGAGGCCGCCGCTGAGGCGCCGACAGACACTTCGGCCGGCGCGGCGAGCGAGGATGGCGCTCAGCAGAAGAAGCGTCGCCGACGTCGTCGGCGCGGGCGGAGGCGGCGGAAGTCCGGCTCCAGCGGCGAATCGGGTCCGCCGGCGAGCTAGCGCCAGGTCGTCCTGAATCGTCCCAGCGTCAGGGAGCGGCGCAGGCAGCGAATGCCTTCACGGTCCACGTTCATCCGTTGGACTTTCCATCCGGGCGTTTCGATGCTTAGTTGCCCCTGTTCGTGGGTCATGGCCAGTTCCAGCGTGATGGGCTGATCCTGAGAGGCCTCTTTGTGGCGCTTGTTGGAGTAGTAGACCAGCCGCCGGTCGGAGACGATTAGCCCGGCCATGCCTTCCTCGGTACGGCTGAGAGCGCGGTCCGGCACGTAGCCAAGGAAATGCTCATCACCCTGGGGAGTGTACCAGCCCTTGAGGCGCTGGCGGACCGTGGCGGGGACCAGGTCCCAGGGCTTTTCCTGGTCGGCGGAGCAGCGCTGGGCCAGTTTGTCCAGATCTTCCGGTCGGCCTCCGGCGGCCCGGAGGAACTCTTGGGCCCGGTGGGGGTTGGCCAACTGCAACCGACAGGTCTTCTCGCCGGTCTTGGCGTTCTCGATGACCTGCCCGAGGATGGCGTCTTCCGGTTCGCACATGTCGCACATCCAGTAGGGCATGGGCAGGTTGGCCGGTGGGGGCACGTTGGGCACTTCCGGCAGCGCCGCCAGGAGCTCGTCGTTGGGCAGGCGCTCGGCCGAGGCCTGTCTGTGGGCGAACTGGTCGGACTCCTGCAACGTGTGCAGTTCGTGACGGTCCATCAGGGCCGTCCCGTAAATGATGACCCGCGCCGACAGATGCGTCCGCGTGCCGCACCGCAGGCACAGACGCGGCATGGCGCAACGGAAGGTGGGGTCGACCAATCGGTCAGCGGGGAACTCGAACAAGACGCCGCGACGGCCCAAGCGGATCAGCACCAGCCCGGGCGACTCTTGGCCGATTTGCTGAGCCATAATCGTGCCGCTGCCGAAACTGGACTCGTCCAGGTCATCCCCGGCCGATTCGAGCAACTCCGATTCGTCGGGCTCCTCGTTGATCATGGACAGGATGTCGTCTTCGCTGATGGCTGGCTCGGGCGGGATCTGAAAGCGGTGCTGACAGCCGCCGCATCGTGCGAACTTGCCGGCCGCTCCGAACGGCACGTTCAGTTCCACCCCGCAGACCGGACACGCCAGTAACCGCTGATTGCCCATGTTGCCAGTTTCCATAACGGCCTCGCCCGACAAATAGAGATGATTGGTTTCGTAGCGACAGGCTCTACGAAGACAATCCTAGCAGAATACTCTATCGGCCACCAGCGGGCAGGCTCTCCAGCGGCGCAAACGCAGGGCCCAATGGTCGGGTCCGTCTGGAACGGACGGCGCCATCGAGCCCTGCAACAGCGTGGACCTCCGAACAGGCCAAGCCCAGGACGAGTCCGCTGCAACGCCACGGGGATACTCACAAGAAGTGCACTCACGTCGATTATAGCGCCCCGCGGATGTCCCCCCGACCCAAGTACATTAATACCTTCAAACCGCGCCCGGGCGGGGCCTTAGTGACGCGTCCCGCCGGCGGGGCACCAGCCGGACGCTTGGCCGATAGGACACGAGTTCAAGAGGGCCGGGGCACCCGTCCCGAGGTCGCTCTAATCGTCGTCCTCGTCGTCGTCCTCATCGTCCTCGTCGTCATCCTCGTCATCCTCACCGTCCTCCCATTCTATCTCATCGGCGCGACGGCGAAGCCTCTCGATAAACCGATCCGCCGGGTAGGCCATGTTGTGGAACACGCCGACCTCGATTTCCTCCCACCCGTTGACCACGTGCAGGGAATCGCTCTGAGGGAGGGTCGCGATCTTGTCGGCCATCTCGCGCATGTCGTCGGGCTTGCGCTTGTAGTGAGGAATCAGGTAGGCCGTCAGACCATTATCCAGGTAGGCCCGGGTGTCGGAGATCTTGTCGCCGATGCCGATTTGGACGTTGGGGAACGCGCGCAGGATCTCCGCCAGCCGCTCGGTCTTGTACGTGCCGCTGCCGCGGACGAGGTCGGACTTCTGGCTCATCAGCAGCGGCGCCCGGGGGAATCCCTTGTCAATCAGCCATTGCTTGGTGGATCGGCCCATCTCTTCGGGGCGGTGGGTCATGTAGATCAGGCTGTAGCGCTTGGCCAAACGACCCAGGACGTCTTGCGAATCAGCCATCGGTTTGGCCGAGCCGGCCAACACGTGCAAGAAGCTGGAATCGACCACGGTATGGTCGAGGTCGACGATGATGAAGGACGTGTCCTTGTCCCGGGTGGCCACCAGCAGGGGCGTGGGCCCGACGTTCAGCAGCTCCTTGGGGAGACCGCCAATGACTTCCGTGATGCGGGCCGAGAAGTAATAGTCGCCTACCGCGTTGGGGACGACCTCCACGGTAGCCGCGCCGTCTTCATCGGTGACGGCCGAGCCGATCAAAGCGTCCTCATCCTTGTAGAAGGTGACCGTGACGCCGGCGATGGCCGAGAGGGTGCGCGAGTCGTGAATCCGGGCGGTCAGCTTGGTCGGTTCGCTGGGGTAGGCCAGCATGTCATAGGCGTAGAACAGAGCGCCCTCTTCGGCGCCCAAGACGTGCCGGGTGGCGACCTCGGCGCCGGTTTTGAGCAAATCGGTCCAGCCGCCGCCTCCGTCGTCGTCGGCGGTGGCGCCGGACGAGGGGACGGTCTTGTCGGCGCTGACGGCGGGCTTGGCTTTCTTGGTGCAGCCCATGACGGACAGGGCCAGAGCGAGGACAAGGGCAATCCGCAACGATGTCATAATCGTTCTCCCGGTTAGACCAGCCGGCCGCATTGTACCGACCGGCTTCAGCTGCGCGAAGGCCCGCGGAGGCGGCTTGTCAATTGAGGCTCGGCCGACTATAGACGGGCCTTGCACTTGGGTCAGTGAGGACGCGATGGCGTGGCGCTATCGAAATGCGGCGTTTCACATAGCCGGCGAGACCGTCTGGGGCTTCCAATGGGAAGGCCTGGCCGCTTGGACGGTCCTGCCGATTCTGTTGCTGGCCCACGGGGCTACCAAGCTGCAGGTGGGCCTAGTGCTGGCCATCGAAAGCGCCGCCTTTCTGCCGCAGTTCCTGGGGATCTACCTATTCCACTCGCGCCGCCATTGCAAGCGGCAACTGATGCGGTGGTACGCCTTTGTGACCTTGCCCTTGTTCGCCCTGATCGGGGCGGTCAACCACAGTTGGCTTGACCTGACCGGCGATCAGCGATGCTGGCTGCTGTTGGCGGCGTTCGGCCTCCACATGACGCTGACCGCGGTGGGTGTGGCGGCATGGAATGATTGGCTGGCGCATCTGTTCGATCGGTCGATCCGTGGGCGTGTGATGGGCATTTCCTGGGGATTGCTGCATCTGGCCGGCGTGGGCGGGGCGCTGCTGGTCGGGTGGATCATTGCTCGGACCGTCGAGCCGTCGGCCGATCCGAATCGGTATGACGTCTACACCTACTTGTACTTCGGCGGCGCGGCGGTGGGCTTCGTAGCGATGGGTCTGCTGTCGAGGATCGACGATCGCGCCGCGGCCGACATCGTTGATCCGCCTCCTCCTCCGTTGACGGACATCCTCCGGCGGTTCGGCCACAGCCTGGGCGAGCCCAACTACCGACGGTTCCTGATCGGGCGCGTCCTGGCGACGCTGGGATTCGGCATCGCCACGCTGACCACGGCCTACTACCGGTCCGAAGACGGCGGCAGCATCAAGGCGGGCATGTTGATTGCGATGGGTGCGGCGATCCCACTCGGCAAGGCCGTCGGCACGTCGCTGTTGGGGGTCCTCGGGGACCGGAAAGGCCATCGGTTGGGCGTGATCTTTGGCTCGGCCATTCAAGTGGCCACGGTGGTCGTGCTGCTGACCAGCCGCGGACCGGTCAGCTGTGTGCTGGCGTTCGCGGGGTTCGGACTGGCCATGGGGGCGGGCTTTGTCTGCAACGTGAACATGGTCTTGGAGACCTGCCCCCACGATTGTCGCCTCAGTCACATCACCGTCTCGACCATGGTGTTGGCCTTGCCCCTCAGCGCCGCCCCGATCCTCAGTGCGCTGATCGCCGAGACATGGGGATACCAGGCGCTCTTTGGCGTCTGTCTGGTCATCAATATCGCGGCGCTACTGTGGTTTATCGTCCGCGTCAAAGAGCCGCGCACGCTTAGTGTCTACGCGTCCTCGGCTGCCTGATTCTCCTCCGGTGTGGCCAGGGCCTTGGCCAGGTCGTCGTGGTAGACCTTCAGCAGCTTGTCGGCCATTCGCGGCCAGACCGTGGCCAGGAAGATCAGGAACTTGCCCCCTCGAGTGAAGACCAGCCGCGGCGTGACCTTGCCCGTGCGGCGTACCATGCGGCGGGCGACCTTGGCGGGGTCCATCTTCTTGGTCTTGCGCAGGTAGTTGCTCTTGGCGCGGACCTCCCCGTCGCGGACGTTGTCGACAAAGGCCGTCTCCGTTAGGGCCGGGCAGACCTCGGTAACGTGCACGCCGAACGGTCGCATCTCCACCCGCATCGCCTCGGTCAGGCCCGACAGGGCGAACTTGGTGGCTGAGTACGCGCCGTGGAAGGGAGAGCCCACGCGGCCGATCACGGACGAGACGTTGAAGATGTGCCCGCTGCCCTGGCCGATCATGATCGGCGCCGCCGCGTGACAGCCGTAGAACGCGCCGTAGAAGTTGACCTCGAAGATGTCGCGCAACGACCGTTCGTCCAGTTCGTGGACGCGGCTGAATTGGCCGTAGCCGGCGTTGTTGACCATAACGTCGACGCGGCCGAAGGTGTCCACGGCCCGGCGGACCAACCCCTCCACTTGCTCCCGGTGCGACACGTCGGTCGGCACGACCAGCGCCGCCGTAGCCCCGGCCTGGCGGCAGCGTTCGGCCACGGCCTGGAGTTTCTCGTCGGTGCGGGCGGCCAGGACGACGATGTCGCCTTGGGCGGCATAGGCCACCGCGGTCTCGGCACCGATGCCGCTAGAGGCGCCGGTGATCACGACCACGCGTGAATCGGTCATGAGGGTGTCTCCATGGTGAGAACGAGAATCGCGTTCAGCATAACCGCTACGGCCAGCGCCGCCCACAGCGCCGCCTTGATGCGGCGGACGATCCGGTCGATGGCCCGTCGCGTGCCGCCCAGCGCGGCCAGTTCCATCAGGTGGTGGACGCGCCAGGCGATCGAGCCATGTCGCCAGTTCGGCTGATGCAGCGGCGTGCCGTTAAGGGTTGCGACCCGCTCCAAGGCCGAGGCGAACGTCGCGGCCCCAGCCGTGGAGATGCGCGGGTCCGTCCAGTCAACGTCGATGGGGTCGCCATTGACAGCGCCATCCTTGCTCAGCACCCAGGCGCCGACCACGTCGCACTGGCGCTCGAAGCGTCGACTCAGCCAGCCGAACCCCGCCACCCAGGCCGCGATCAGCCACGGCAGCGTGGCCGCCTCGGCGAGGCGGTAATCCCACCCCAACACGTCCGCCAACCCCGTTGCCCCAGCTCCGGCCAGCAGCGCTGCGGACACGGCGAATAGGCCCGCGTAGAAGATGTGATGGCCCACTACGTGGGCGGCTTCATGGGCGAACACGGCCAGCACGTGTCGACGGTCTGACCGCTCCAACAACGCGTCGCTCAGCAGGATATACCGGACCGGGGCGATCAGGCCCATCACGCCGGCGTTGGCCAGCACACCGTAGGATCGCCAAATCAGGATGCGCCGGTAACGGAGCTTCAGCCGGCGGCAGAGCGATTCGAGTTGGTCGCGCAGGGGCCCGGGGGGCAAGGGGTCGGTCCGCCAGATCAGGACGATCAGCAGCGGCGCCGTCAGGAAGACCGCCCCGGCCGCGGCCACCGTGCCGCCGGCCAGCACCCACGTGGCGGTCGGCTCGGCGAGCATCGGTCGGACGTACAAGTCCAGCACGTCGCCGACCAATACGATCAGGCTCAGTGGAATCGCCACGAACAGCAAGTGTGTTCGCAGTTGGAATCGCACGTATTGCCCGCGCGTCCATACCGCCAGGGGCGTTTCGGTGGGCGGTTGCCGATCAATCACGCACTGACGAATCGCCATGTGGACGCGATAGCCGATGGCCCAACTAATCAGCAGCGCCACCGCGAACGGCAGGACGGCCACCCACAAACCCAGCAGCGGAAAGGCCGTTAGCCCAAGCGTGTTGCCGATCCAGTCCACGTACCCGCAGGCCAACAGCCCGGCGTACCCGCCCAGGAGCCACAGCTTCTCGGTCAGCAGCAAGGCCCGATAGCGCTTGTCCGGGCCGCCGACCGGCCTGGCCGGGCCCAACGCCCGCAACGTGCCGATCACTCCCGCCTGGGCTAACGCCGCCGCGACAACCAGATAAACAACCGCCGCCACGCCGGTTAGCCAACCGGCGCGGACGGTCGATGGAATCACCTGACCCGAAAGGGCCGCAAGAGCGACCACGAAACCGATAAGAACTTGTATCTGCATGAGGACCGAATCGATTTTACGTTGAGGCGCCTTGGGATAAAAGCACTTGAAACGTTGCGGGCCCACGGCAAGAATAGCTTTAGCCTTGGCGGCGTAGCTCAGTTGGCAGAGCGAGGGATTCATAAGCCCTAGGTCACTGGTTCAAGTCCAGTCGCCGCTAGTTCATAGAGTGATTCGTGAGTTGACATGGCCGATCTGGCACGGACGGCCACGCAACAACACTAGCGAAGGAGATGGTTATGTTCGGAATTGTGGCGGCGAGCATGTTCCGGTTGTGGCAACTGATCCCCCTGATCGGCCTGATCGCGCTGATCATTTTCTGGATCCAGTATCGCAAGCGTCAGTACTAGTATCCGTCGGTCGGCGCGGGGTGGATTCGCCGCGTCGGTGCGATTGGACAGTCTCGGCGCGAACCAACTTGCCCTGCGGGCACGGCCAAGCGTGTCGGCTCGCAGGGCGTGTTGGTTCCTGGCGGGCCTAGCGGAATATTCCGCTTCCGGGCCCGCTGTGCTATCCTACCGGCCATGACGAACGCGCCGGTTAAGCCGATCTACGTTCTCCACGGCACGGATACCTTTCTCCGTGACGCCCACCGTCAGGAAGTGCTCGCCGCCGTCGTCGGCGACGCCGACCCCCAGACCTGCGTGGCCACCTATGACGCGACGGCCGAACTGGCCGAGGTGCTGGACGACTTGCGCACCTTGCCGTTCCTGGCGCCTCGGCGCGTGGTGATCATTCGTGACGCCGACGCCTTCGTCAGCGCCTATCGCCAGCAGTTGGAGACCTACCTGGAATCTCCGGTCGAGACGGCCTCCCTGGTGCTGTTGGTCTCGAGTTGGCCCAAGAACACTCGCCTCTACAAGGCCGTCGACAAGATCGGCCAGGCCGTCGACTGCTCGCCGCCGGAAAAGGGAGACGCACGCAGTTGGTTGAACGAGTCGGCTGCCCGACGCGGCAAGACCATCGCCGGCGACGCCGCCGAACTGCTGGCCGAGTGGGTGGGCCAGGACCGCGCCTCGCTGGATAACGAAGTCGAGAAGCTTGCGATCTACGTGGGCGACCGAGAGGCCATCACCTTGGCCGACGTGTCGGCCCTGGTGACCTCCACCGCCGGGCCCACCCCCTTTGCCCTGTCGGACGCCCTGACGGCGGGTAATTCCTCCTCCGCCCTGACGGCC
This sequence comes from uncultured Planctomycetaceae bacterium, assembly GCA_964428895.1. Taxonomy (GTDB): domain Bacteria; phylum Planctomycetota; class Phycisphaerae; order SM23-33; family SM23-33; genus HyVt-337. The sequence continues at coordinate 15,539 of CAYRZU010000026.1, read as the reverse complement.
CTGGGGGACATGCTGACCGTGCGCGGCGAGGAGTTCCGAACGTTGGGGATGATTGCCTGGCACTTGCGGCGCGTGGTGCGGGCCCAGCAGATGGTTGTTGGCGGCCAAAGCGCCGATGCCGCCATGCGGGCCGTCCGTATCTTCTACAACAAGCCCCAGTTCGCCCAACTGCTCAAGCGCAGACCCATGGCCAAACTGGTGGGGGATTTCCGCCGACTGCTCGCCGCGGACCGCGCCATGAAGACCGGCGCCGATGCCACTGCGGCCCTACAGCAACTGGTCGTCGGCATGTGCTCCTAGCTTCTCGGCCGACTACTCGAGGTCCGTCGAGCCTGCCCACGTGTCCAGCAATCGCTGCGCTTCAGCGGCGGCCTGGGTGTTGGGGTAGTCCTTGATGCAAGTCTCGAGCTTGCCCAGGGCGATCTTGGTCATGCCGTTGTTGTGATACTGCTTGGCCAGGCTGACCAGGCTGGCGGCGTCGGCTTCGTCGTCGGCTGAATCAGGCTGGGGGTCCGGCTCGGGATCCGCCGCGTCGTCGGTGTCGTCCGCCGGAGCGGTAGTGGGGTCTTGGCCGCCGGCCTCATCGGCGTCGCCCGCCTCATCGGTGGGCGCCTCCACCAACGGTTCGCCGCGCTGGTGCCGGCGGAAGTTCTCGCGAATCTCGGGGTGCTTCTTCACAAGCAACTTGATGGTGTCATCGATCTGCCCGCCGATTTCGCCGCGCTCACTGAGACGATCCAGCACTCCCTGGTAACCGATGGCGGCCTCCAGGAACTTCTCTTCACCGATCAACTCGTCGACCGGATCGGTCCACGCCGTCACGATCGCCTCGAAGCGGGTCCACAACTCCTGGCAAGGCTCGGCCAATTCGACGGGGTATCAGACCCGCCGCAGATTCTTCATGGCCACGTCGACTTTGTCGTATTCTTCAGCCTCGAACTGCTCTTCGGTCTTCTTCAGCAGCTTGGCGATCCTCGGCCGCTCCTTCTTGCTGATGGGCGGATACTCCCTGGCTGCCTCGACCAGCATCTCGCGCCATGAGCCCTTGCCTTTGGGACCCACCGTGCCGTAATTGCCACTTTCCACGACGTCACCGTTGGGTTTGGTCAGGACCCAGTAGGGCAGGTCGCCGCCGATGTCCGATCCGTAGGAGGTATAGCGGTCATCTTCCTCGGAGGCCTCGAGGCTGGCGATGACGAACGCGGTTTGAGGCGATTTGCGACTTCGGGTCAGCAGGATGCTCTTGGCGCGTTTGTGCTCGGCGGAGGTGGCCTTTTCCCAATAGACGATGAAGACCAGTCGGCCGGCCGACTCGGCGCGGGAAAAGGCGTCGGAGTAGATCTCCTCGGGGGTCTTTTCCTTGTCGGCGTCTTTGACATCCTCGGTGGCGCCGGAGACGGCGTCGATCGGCGGCGTGCCGCCGCGAGGCAGAAGGAGCGCCAACAGGATGATCAGCACGAGAAACGGTAGAGAGCGTCGCATCGGATGTTCCTTTCGGCCGGGGCCGGGGTAAGCTCTGAATTATACCATTTGGCCGTTCGGGAGGGCAGATCGGATTGGGCCGACGGCGCTAGCGGCTCTGCTGGGTGAACTCGTCGCGGATCACGTCGAGGTCGGGCAGGGCGTTGATGAAGGTGCGTCCGTACTGGCGCGTGGCGATGCGGTGGTCCAGCACCACCACAAAGCCGGTGTCGGTGGTCGAGCGGATCAGGCGTCCGAACCCTTGCTTGAAGCGGATGACGGCCTCGGGCAGTTGGTACTCGCCGAAGGGGTTGCCGCCGGTGTTGCGGATGGCCTCGATGCGGGCCTCCACCAGCGGGTCGTTGGGGACGGCGAACGGCAGCTTGGTGATGATCACGTTCGATAACGCCGCTCCGGCGACGTCCACGCCTTGCCAGAAGCTGGTCGTCCCCAGCAGGATCGACCGGTTGTCGTTGCGGAATTGCTCCAGCAGGATGTTGTTGGGGGCGTCGGCGCCTTGGACCAGCAGGTCATAGCCGCTGATGTCGGCCAGGTCCGCCAGGTGGTCGGCCATCGCGTCGAGCATGGCGTAGCTGGTGAACAGGATGAAGCAGCGTCCCTCGGATTTCTGAACGTAGTAGCGAATGGCCGCCGCGGCCGCCGGGACGAAGTCGTCCAGTTTGTTCGGGTCGCCCAACTCGGTTTCCACGTAGAGCTTGGCCTGGCGGCGGAAGTCGAAGGGGCTGGCCAGCAAGGCTTCGCGACCCTCCTCCAGGCCCAGGCGGTGACGCATGTAGTCGAAGCCGTGGTGGTCGCCCCGGGCGGTCGCCAGGGTGGCGCTGGCCAGCACGGCCGACGGTACTTCGTCAAAGAGCAGATCCCGCACGATCGGGGCGACGTTGATGGGGGCCGACGAGATCGATACCCACGGCGCTCGGTTGGCCTGGTGGCGGCGGATGGTGGCCCAGTAGGCGCGGTCGTCGTCGGCCTGGGTGACCAGCGACTCGGTCATCTCGGCCAGGTCGTTGCATTTGGTCTCGTAGCCCAGCAGTTCGAAGGCCTGTTCGCTTTGGCCCAGCGAGCGCCGCAGCTTGGCCAGGCGGACCGCCAAGGTTGTCATCGCCGGGGACAGTTCGTTGGGCACGATGCCCGGCCGTGTGATACGCCCGTTTCCGGCCAGGGCGTCGCCCCGGTAGCCCGCCACGGCCTCGAAGAAGCTCGCGGCCGCGCTGGCCGCCCGCAGCGCCGCGTCGATGGCGTCGCGGTCGTCCATCAGCGCCAATAGGCCGCGGTTGTTCCGGTCGTCGTACAGGTCCCGCAGCACGCGCTGGGTTTGGCCCGCCGAGACACTCGCGCCGAAGTGGTCGCTGACGACCTGTTCGACGGTATGGGCCTCGTCCAGTACGACCAGGTCGTACGGGCCGATCACATTGGCGTGCTGGCGGCGCATGGCCAGATCCGCAAAGAACAATGCGTGATTGACCACCACGATGTCCGCCGCCTGCATGCGCTGGCGGGCGGCTGCCATGAAGCAATTGTGGTAGTGGTCGCACTTGGCGCCGTTGCACAGGTCGATCTCGCTGCAGACGCGCGACCAGACCGCCGGCATCAGCGAGAAGGTGACCTCCTGGCGGCTACCGGTGTCGGTTTGCATGGCCCAGTCGGCGAGGGTTCGCAACTGATCGAGCGAGCGGGGGTCGGGAAACAGGCGATCCTGGTTCTTGAGCGTCATAGCCAGTCGTCGCAGACACAGGTAGTTGTTCCGCCCCTTGCCCACCGCGGCGGAGAAGTCCATCGGCAGGACCTCGGCCAGGAAGGGCAGGTCCTTGGTGATCAACTGCTCCTGCAGGGCGATGGTGTAGGTCGAGACCACCACGCGGCGGCGGTCGGCCACGCGGCAAATGGCCGGGACCAGGTAGGCGAAGCTCTTGCCCACACCCGTGCCGGCTTCGGCCAGGAGGTGCTCGTGGTCGGTAAACGCCGCATCGACCGCGCGGGCCATGTCGAGCTGTTCGGGCCGGGATTCGTAGCCGGGCAAATACTCGGCGATTAGCCCGCCGGGGGCCAGGATATCGTCGACGGTCAGCGTCATTCGGCGAGGGGCTCGGCCGGCTGGGAGACGCCCGCCCCGACCGGTCGCGGCTGCGTGGGGCTTGGCTGGGTGTCGCCCTTCTTGTAGTTGGGCGGTTTTGGCTGGGTGAAGTTCTGGACGAAGTTCCGTGTGGCCACGGCCGTGGCGATGGTGATGGTGATGGTGATGACGGTGGCCAGGATCGTCAGCAGCGTTCGCCCGCGGATGATCGTCACCCGCATGGACGAGGCGATTCGCTCTTTGGCCAAGGTGAGCATGGCCAGCATCACGGCGCCAACGGTCGGCCAGATGCTGATGGAGTGAATGCCGCTGTAAATGAAAACCGCCCGCGAGACTTCGCGTCGTTCGTCCGGGTCGGATTGCAGGAAGTAACGGAAAGTGTCCGACCCCCACTCCTCGACCCACCCGTGAAGGGCCTCGCCGTAGAGGTAGGAGTAGCCGATGACGAACGCCATGAAGTTGCCCAGGCCGATCAGGATCACCCACATGCAGATGCGGGTCTGGCGGTGCATCCGATGCAGTTCGGCCGAATCAAGCTGCGGTTCGTCAAGCGGCTGGTCGTCCAATTGGCTCATGAGTCCGAGGCTCCAATGACGCCTTCGACGGGGCTGGAGGCGGTGGCGTAGAGTTTGCGGGGGATTCGCCCGGCCCGGCGGGCCAGGTAGCCGGCCTCGATGGCCAGTCGCATCGCCCGGGCCATGGGCAGCACGTCTGTCGCGCCGGCGATCCCGGTGTTGAGCAGCACGCCGTCGGCGCCGATTTCCATGGCGATGGCCACGTCCGAGGCCGTCCCGACGCCCGCGTCGACGATGATCGGGAAGTCCGGGTCCCCGTCCTTGAGTTGCTCCAGGATAATTCGGATGTTCCACGGATTCAGCACGCCTTGGCCCGAGCCGATGGGGCTTCCGGCCGGCATGACCGAGGCGGCCCCGGCGGCTTTGAGACGTTGGGCCATGATCGGATCGTCGTTGGTGTAGCACAGCACCGTGAACCCGTCCGCGTTCAGCTCGGTCAGCGCTTCCAGCGTGCCGACGGGGTCGGGCAGGAGCGTCTTGGTATCGCCCAGGACTTCCAGCTTGACCCAGTCGGCGCCCTTGTTGCCCAGGCCTTCCAGCAACTCTCGGCCCAGGCGGGCGGTGCGGACGGCGTCCTCGGCCGAAAAGCACCCGGCCGTATTCGGCAGGAGCAGGTACTTCTCGAGGTCGAGGAAGTCCAGAATGTTCCGCCCGTCGCCATCGAGCATGCGCTCGCGACGAACCGCCACCGTGACGACCTCGCAGCCGGATTCGGCCAGCGCGTCCCGCATCAGTTCATAGGTGGCATACTTGCCCGTGCCCACGAACAGCCGGCTGGCAATCTCGAATGAGCCAATCTTGATAGGGGGGATATCCGTCATGTTTGTGTGATTCTCACGGCCGGCGACTAATCGCCTGTCTCTTGGTCATTCGTGTTGGCGTTCTTTGCTCTATCCGTGGCCGCCACAGTCATATTCGCATGGAGAAGGATGGCAATGGCGATCAGCCCGCCGCCGGCCAGTGCGCCTGCACCGGCGCTATGCTGGTCATTGAAGGCCTCGATCCCCGCGAAGAACGTCACCAGCACCAAGATCGCAAGGACGATACCGTTGAGGATGGCTTCGCCGGTATTCATGGGCCTTCTTTCCAACAATCACCCGCCGCCGACGAGGGTGACGATTTCTAGTTCGTCGCCGTCGGCCAGGGCAGTTTCGGTGAAAGTCGTTCGCCGCACAATTTGCTTATTGCGCTCGACGGCCACGCGCGTTGGCTCGAGGGACAGTTGGCCCAGCAGGTCGGCTACGGTCAGGCCGTCCGGCAGGTCCTTGGGTTCGCCATTGATTCGAATACGCATTGGTTGTGCTCCGCCCGCCTAGGGGGTCGATTGTCGATTATAGGCCGCCGCAAGGGACAATCAAGGTGGGCCGTGACGCGGCCGGTCAGTCGAAACGCAGAACGCCGGTCATGTGCAGCACGATGACCGTGCCGTTGTAGGCGCCGTGGATGGCGACGGCCGCCACGTAGTACCAAATGCACTGGTCGATGCTGAACTTTCGCCCGGTCCGGCGAATGTGCCGCCACGCCCGCGCCAGCCCGAACCCCATTACGCCCGAGGCCGTCACGTGCATGGCCGTGCATACGATCAGCCGCCAGGCGACAAAGGCTGAGCTGCCTCTAGGGTGGTAAACGAAGATGTACAACACGTTCTCCATCATCGCGAAGACCAGCGCCCCCAAGACGCTCAGGAACACCACCTCCCCGGCGCCGCGCAGCCAAGTAGGGCGTTTCTCCAGCATGAAGAAGACCGCGATGGGCTTGCACGCTTCCTCCACCGTTGGGGCGACCAGCACGGCCATTAAGGGTGAGAAGGATCGGGTCTCCTCCACGAACGCCGCCACCAGGCCGCCCAAGGCGCCGACCATGGCCAGGAGATACACCACCACCCGCGGCGGTGAGGGCCGGATCTGGATAGGCGGAATAGCGCCCGGCTCGGGGGGCTGATGGGTCCAGGCGGCGCCGGACGCGTAGGGGTCGCCCGATGCCTGGGCCCGCGTCGGCGCGTCGGCGGAATCGGTCCAGCTGGATTGCGGATCGGTCGGTGAAGGATCGGACATAGAGCTAATCCGCCAGCTTGACGGCCGTGCCGTAGGCAATAACTTCCGCCGGGCCGGCCTTCTTCTTCGTGCCCTGGGCAATCATTGACGTTTCCATACGAATGTTGAGAACCAGATCGGCGCCCATGGCCGCCGCCTGCTCGCGCAAGCGTTGCAGGGCCTCTCGCCGTCCGCGGTGGACGAGGGATTCGATCATCCTCATGCGCCCGCCGACGATGGTCTTAAGACCCGCCACGAAGCTCTTGAAGTAGTCGGTGGCGATCACCACCTGTCCCACGCACAATTCGGTGCGGACCACACGGGCGCCGACCGGCAGGCGGCTGAGATTGGTCAGGGCGGGCCCGGGGGCCGACTCGCGACGGGTCAGCGCTCGCCTGTGGCGCCGTTCGGCTGCGTGGCCGGCCAGGTAGCCCAGTAGGAGCAGGCCCGCTATGACGGCAAGTCCAATGAGGTCGCCCATGGTTCTATTCCCCCTCGACCACGACGGCCGTTCCGTAAGCGAACAGTTCGGCCGCCCCGGCCATCACCGCCGACGTACTGAGCCGCACGTTCACTACGGCATTGGCGCCGACCTGCTCGGCGGCCTGGGTCATCCGTTCAATGGCCTCATTGCGGGCCTCGGACAGTAGGTCGGTGTAGCTCTTGATTTCCCCGCCCACAATATTCTTGAACCCGGCCATGATGTCCCGCCCCACGTGCTTGGCCCGGATGGTGTTGCCCATCACCAAGCCGATGTGCTTGACGGTGCGATGGCCGGGAACCGATTCGACATTGCTCAATAGCATGGCGTTCTCCAGATAAGGTCCGTGCGCCTGCGACGATCATACCCCATCGGGCCGCCCATTCGCCATCTTGGGGCCGGACCGGCCCGGCCACTGGAAAAGCACGGGGCCCGACAGTAAGCTTGTGGCCTTCTCGACCGGCCCGCTGGTCGGCATGAAGGAGCGTGCGATGATTCAGGTGTACTGGAAGAACGCAACGGAGAAGGTTGTCGGGGCTGAGCACGGCATCAGCCAGGAGGAACTGGCCGACCTCAAGCCGCGGTTGTGCGAGGGCCACCGGGCCATCAAGGCCCAGATCGCAGCCGGCCAGCTTGGCTACGCGGCCTTGCCCATCCACGCCGAATACCCCGCCCAGGTCAAAGCGCTCGTTGAGAAACACAGGGCGACGACCACCGACCTGATCGTGCTGGGCATCGGCGGCAGCGCCTTGGGCAACATCGCCCTGCAGGCGGCGCTGAATCCGGCGACTTATAATCTGATGTCCGACGCCAAGCGGCCCGGCCCGCGGTTGTTCGTGTTGGATAACGTCGATCCGGCTTTGGTGTCCGATACGCTGAAGGTCGCGGCCCGTCGGGGCGGCAAGGGCCTGCTGGTTAACGTGATCTCCAAGAGCGGCGAGACGGCCGAAACCGCCAGCCAGTTCATGGTCCTTCGGGACCTGCTCAAAAAGAAGCTGGGCGACGACTTCGCCAAGCACATCGTGGCGACGACCGATCCCGAGACCGGCACGCTGCACACCATCGCCAAGCAAGAGGGCTACGACATGCTCACCGTGCCGCCCGACGTGGGCGGTCGTTTCAGCGTGCTCTCGCCGGTGGGCCTCTTTAGTGCGGCCATGTGCGGCATCGACATTGACGAACTGCTCGCCGGCGCCGCGGCGATGCAAGAGCGCGTTGCCACCGCCAGCTGCATGAACCCCGGTTGCCTCCTGGCGGCCATCAACTATCTGATGACCGCCGCCAAGGGCAAACCCATGCACGTGATGATGCCGTATTCCAATCGCCTGTATCTGCTGGCCGACTGGTATCGGCAGCTGTGGGCTGAGAGCCTCGGCAAGCGGGTGGACCGCGCCGGCCATGACGTCTTCGTCGGCCCCACGCCGATCAAAGCCCTGGGCACCACCGATCAGCACAGCCAGGTGCAGCTCTACCGCGAAGGCCCCAACGACAAGTTCACGGTCTTCCTGGAGGTCAAGAAGCACGCCAAGGACGTTCGCGTCCCGGACGATTTCGCCGATGTGCCGGGCTTGGCCTACCTCCGCAAGGCCAAGCTCTCCAAGCTGCTCAATGCCGAGAAGGTCGCCACCGAGTACGCGATGGCCATGTCCGAACGCCCAAGCATCACGCTCCTGTTCGACGCCATCACGCCGCATTCGGTCGGCGAGTTCATCTACCTCTACGAGTTCGCCACCAGCATGATGGGCGAACTGCTGGACATTGACGCTTACGATCAGCCGGCCGTCGAATTGGGCAAGAAAGCCACCTTCGCCCTGATGGGCCGCGACGGCTACGACGACGTCGCCGCCGAAATCAAACCGTTCACCCGTATCGACAAGAAGTTTCTGGCCTAGCACCATGGCGACATACCGCGTTGAGATTCGACCGCAGCAAGGACGCAGCGACCCGCAAGGCGCCGGCGTGCATCATGAAATCGAGGAACTGGGCATCGCCTCCGTGCAGTCGGTGCGGGCGGTGCGGCTGTTCTTCCTGCACGGGGATCTCTCCGACGCCGACGCCCACCGTGTGGCCGACCAACTGCTGACCGACCCGGTCACCGAGCAGATGCACCTGGGCAGTTCGTCCGCGCCCGAAGGCGGCAGGGCCGTGGAGGTCCACCTGAAGGCTGGCGTAATGGACCCCGTGGCCAACTCCGTCGAGCGGGCCATCGGCGACATGGGCCTATCGATCGACTCGGTCTGTACCGCCCGGCGGTTTGAGCTGATCGGCGGCGTGTCGCAAGATGAATGTGAGACTATCGCCCGTCGCCTGCTGGCCAATAGCGCCATCGAGGAAGTCTACTTCGAGGCCTACACGCCGCCGGCCACGCACGGCCACAGCTACGAGTTGGTCGTCACCGACGTGCCCATTCGGGATCTCGACGACGCGGCCCTCGAGAAGCTCTCCAAAGACAGCGACCTGTTCCTGAACCTGACCGAGATGAAGGGCATTCAGGACTACTACCGCCGTATCGGCCGCGAGCCGCGCGACGTGGAACTGGAGACCCTTGCCCAGACCTGGTCCGAACATTGCGTCCATAAGACGTTCCGCTCGGACGTGGCCGTCCGGAACAATGCGGGCGAGTTGGTTGAGGAAATCCCCAACCTCATCAAGACCACGATCTTCTCGATCACGGAGCAACTGGCCAAGCCTTGGTGCATCAGTGTCTTCAAGGACAACGCCGGCGTGATCGATTTCGACGACGAACACGCGGTGTGCTTCAAGGTCGAGACGCACAACCACCCGTCGGCCATTGACCCGTACGGCGGAGCGTCGACCGGCATCGGCGGCGTGGTCCGCGACCCGCTCGGCACGGGCATGGGCGCCAAGCCCGTAGCCAATACCGACGTATTCTGCTTCGGCCCCACGGACATGGCGCTCGAGGACCTGCCCAAGGGCGTGCTGCATCCGCGGCGCGTGATGCGGGGCGTGGTGGCGGGCGTTCGCGACTACGGCAACCGCATGGGCATCCCGACCGTCAACGGGGCGCTGTACTTCGACGAGAAGTATCTCGGTAACCCGCTGGTCTACTGCGGGACCATCGGGCTGCTCGGCCGCGAAAAGTGCTTCAAGAATGCCCAGTCCGGCGACAAGATCGTCTGCGTGGGCGGGCGGACCGGACGCGACGGCATCCACGGCGCGACCTTCTCCTCCGGCGAACTGACCCACGAGCACGAGACGGAGTTTTCTCACGCCGTGCAGATCGGCAACGCCATCACCGAAAAGAAGATGCTCGACGTGATCCTGCAGGCCCGCGATGCGGGCCTCTATAGCGCCATCACCGACTGCGGGGCGGGCGGCTTTTCCAGCGCCGTCGGCGAAATGGGCGAGGACCTCGGCGCCGAAGTCCAACTGGCAAGCGCCCCACTGAAATACGCCGGCCTCAGCTACACCGAGATCTGGATTTCCGAAGCTCAGGAACGAATGGTGCTGGCCGTTCCGTCGGCCGACGTGGACGAGTTGCTGGCCATGTTCGAGGCCGAGGGCGTTGAGGCGGTTGTGATCGGCACGTTCGGCACAGAAGGGCGGATGTTGCGGCTATTCTACGGCGAGACGCTAGTCGGCGAGCTGGAGATGGAGTTCCTGCACAACGGCATCCCCAGCCCGACCAAGGAGGCAGTCTACGAGAAGGTCGACCAGGCGTCTCCCGCGCCGCCGGCCGCCGACAGCTACAACGACGCGTTGCTGAGCATCCTGGCCGCCCCGAATGTGGCCAGTAAGGAATGGGTCGTTCGTCAGTATGACCACGAGGTCCAGGGAGGTAGTGTCATCAAGCCGCTGGTGGGGGTTACTGAAGACGGCCCCGGCGATGCGGCGGTGGTTCGGCCGGTGCTGGCCGGCCGAAAGGGGGTGACCATCGCGTGCGGCCTCAATCCGGTCCTCGGCGACCTCGACCCGTACCAAAGCGCCTTGCATGCGGTGGATGAGGCGCTGCGGAACACCATCGCCGTCGGCGGCAACCTGGCCCAGACGGCCTTGCTCGACAACTTCTGCTGGGGCAACTGCAACAAGCCCGACCGCATGGGCGCCCTCGTCCAGGCCGCCAAAGCCTGCCGCGATGCGGCCCTGGCGTTCGAGACGCCGTTTATCTCCGGCAAGGATTCGCTCAATAACGAGTTCCAGACCGACAGCGGCGAGACGATTGCGATCCCCTCAACGCTGCTGATCTCAGCCATGAGCGTGATCGACGACGTTGATCGTTGCGTGACCTCCGACGCCAAGGCCGCGGGCAACTACCTGTTCATCCTCGGCCAGACCGGCCCCATGCTGGGCGGGAGTCACTTCCTGCAGGCATTGGGGCTGGCCAGCGGCAACGACGTGGCGCCGGTCGACTTGGCGGCCAGCCGTCGCGTGTTCGAAGCGCTGCAGGCGGCCATCGAGGCCGGCCTCGTGCGCTCGTGTCACGACCTCTCCGAAGGCGGCCTGGCCGTCGCAGCTACCGAAATGGCCTTTGCCGGCGGGCTGGGAGTGGACCTGGACATCGCGGCCATCCCCGCCGATGACAACGCGACTCCGGCGGCCCGACTGTTCGCCGAATACGCCGGCCGATTCCTGGTCGAAGTGACCCCCGACAACCACGACGCTTTCCTGCGAACGGTCAAGCATTGCCCGTTCGGCGAAGCCGGCCGCGTCACCGACACCGGCCGCGTCGTGGTCCGCTCGCAAGACACAAACGTGATAGACGTGAATATCGCAGAAGCCAAAGCCGCGTGGCAGAAGACATTCGACTGGTAGCAGAACATGGCAACACCGAAAGCAATCGTCCTAAGAGCGGCCGGCACGAACTGTGACCTGGAAACTGAGTTTGCATTGCAGCAGGCTGGCTTTCAGGCTGAGCGCGTGCACGTGTTTCGGCTGACCGAAGACGCCGCCGCACTAGCCGACGCCCAGTTCCTGGTGATCCCGGGCGGCTTTAGCTATGGCGACGACGTGGCGGCCGGGAAGATCCAGGCCAACCAAATGCTCCGCCGCTTGGCCGAGCCGCTGAACGACTTCGTGGCGGCCGGCAAGCTGGTGCTGGGCATCTGCAACGGTTTCCAGGTGATGGTCAAGAGCGGCCTCCTGCCGTGGGGCCACGTGTCCGCCGACGAAGCCCACCGCGACGCCACGCTAACCTGGAACGATACGCCCATGTTCGTCGACCGTTGGATTCGCCTTCGGGCCGATAGCGACAAATGCGTGTTCCTTCCCAAAGGCGAGTGCTTCGATTTGCCCATCGCTCACGGTGAGGGCAAGTTCGTCTCGCGGGACGGTGTGTTGGATCGCCTCAAAGCCGACGACCAGATCGCGCTGCGTTACGTGGACGCTTCCGGACAGGCCGCCTGCGAGGGCGGCTCCGCTGACAGCAACCCTAACGGCAGCACCGAGGATATCGCGGGCATCTGCGACCCGACCGGCCGCGTGATGGGCCTCATGCCGCACCCCGAGCGATTCGTCGACCCCACGCACCACCCCCAATGGACCCGCCGGGCCGAGCCCAGCGCGGACGGCCGACTGTTCTTCGATAGCGCCTTCGCCTACCTGCAGCAGGCGTAATCGGCCGCGAAAGGATCCTTCGCCATGGCGACCGACAAACCCAAGGGCCTGTTCGTCATGCCGGCCAAGTATCAGGCCACGTTGTTCGGCCTGGGCGCCGCCGACGCCATCGCCGATCTGGTCGACCTGGTCGGGCCCTGTCAGGATGCGGACACCGTTATCGCGGAATGTCCCGCGTTGGCCGATATCGAGTTGCTCTTTTCCGGCTGGGGCGCCCCCAAGTTGGATGAAGCCTTCCTGGCTGCGGCTCCGAAACTCGGGGTTGTCTTCTACGGAGGCGGTTCGATTCGCGGCATGGTCAGCGAGGCCATGTGGGATCGCGGCGTTCGCATCTGTAGCGCGTGGCGGATCAATGCCATTCCGGTCGCGGAGTACACGCTGGCCCAGATCATTCTGGCGCTGAAGCTGATGTGGCACTACGTGCGGCTGTTGCCGCGCGAGCGAAGTTGGGAGCATTCCCTTCCGATCCCCGGCGCCTTCGGCGCGACGGTTGGCATCATCTCGCTTGGCGAGATTGGTCGGGGGGTGTGCGAGCGGCTGAAACAACTCGACGTGAAGGTGATTGCTTACGATCCGTTCGCGACGGCCGCCGACGCTGAATCGCTGGGCGTGGAACTGGTCTCGCTGGACGATATCTTCACCCAGGCCGACGCGGTCAGTCTGCACGCGCCGAACGTGCCGGCCACCAAGGGAATGATCACGGGCGCCCACCTGGCGTCGATGAAGCCCTACGCCACCTTCATCAACACCGCCCGCGGCGCGATTGTCCGCGAAGGCGAGATGATCCAAGCTCTAACAGAAAGGCCCGACCTGGTCGCCGTTCTGGATGTGACCGACCCCGAGCCGCCGGCCGCCGACTCGCCGCTGTGGGAGATGGCCAACGTGGTGCTCGCCCCGCACATCGCCGGGTCGATGGGCAGCGAGTGCGCCCGCATGGGCTGGACCATGGTGGCTGAGGTGAAGCGCTACCTGGCCGGTGAGCCGTTCGAGCACGAGATCACACGCGAGCTGGCTCAGACGCTTGCCTGAGGATACCCCATGATTCACGGCGGCCTGTGCTCCATCACGTTCCGCGACCTTTCGCCGAAGCAGATCGTCGAGGCCGTTGCCAAGGCCGGGCTGGCGGGCATTGAATGGGGTGGCGATGTGCACTGTCCGCACGGGGATGTGGCTGTCGCCAGAGACGTCGGCGCGATGACGCGCGATGCGGGCCTGGCGGTTTCGAGCTACGGTTCGTACTACCGCGCCGGAGCCGACATCGACGGACCGGAGTTGCCGGTCTTCGACGCGGTGCTGCAGTCGGCGTTGGCGCTGGAGGCGCCGCTGATCCGCATCTGGGCGGGCCACATCGGTTCGGCCGAGGCGGATGAAGCCTACTGGTCCGTCGTGGCCGACGACGCCCGGCGCATTGCCGCGACCGCCGAAGCCTTCGGCACAGGAATTGCCTTCGAATACCACGCCGGTTCACTGACCGACACCTTGCCGTCAACGCTACGGCTACTGGCGCTGGTCGATCATGACAACGTCAGCACCTACTGGCAGCCGCCGTTCGGGTCGACGCGTCAGCCGAACCTGACCGCTATCGAAGCGCTCGCCGGGAAGCTGTCCAACCTGCACGTATTCCACTGGTTGCCAACGCCGGCTGACAAGATCGACCGGCGCCCACTGGCCGAGGGTGACGAGGACTGGCTCAACTACCTGGCCGAGGTCGCCGCGATCCCCGGGGGCCGATGGGCGCTGCTGGAGTTCGTCGCCAACGGCGAGCTGGAGGCCTTCTATGCCGATGCAGCCGCTCTGAAGACCTGGCTGGCTAGACAGGGAGGCCAGTGATGCCCGGACGACCGACCGATCACGCGGACATAGATCTGAACCAGTTGAACCTGGACGTGGCTTTCCGGCGTGCGGGAGGCAAGGTGATCTGGCAGCCGCGAATTGGAGCGTGGTTGGACTACAAGAAGTTCAAAAACATCCCGCTGCCGGATTGGTGTGAGGGCAAGGGCGTCAACGAGATTCTGCGCGCGTTGGGGGTATCGTCGCGGCTGTACGAGTTTAATAGCTGCTACCAGCAGATCGAAGACCCGGCCATGCAGTACCGCACCGAGCAACTCGATGAGCGCCGCACGGAGCACACCATCGACACGCCGGTCGGGACCATGACGGCCATCGTCCACAGCAGCGAGGACAACTGGACCCACCGCTGCCGCAAGTGGTACATCGCCACGCCCGAGGATATCAAGGTCGCCATTTGGCGGGCCGAGCGAACCACGTGGAGCTATGACTACGAACTCCACGAGAAACTCGTGGCCGAGGCGGGCGACCTGGGCGCCCCGCACATCTACCTGCCGCGGACCAATGTGCAGGGGCTGTACATCGACTACGCCGGCGTCGAGGGCGGCATCATGCTGATGCACGATTACCCCGACCTGATCGAAGCGCTCTTCAAAGCGATGGACGATTGTCACGACCGCCTCTGCGACGTGATCAACGAATCGCCGATCCAGATGGTCAACTTCGGCGACAACGTCCACGCCGATACCTGCTCACCCAAGCTGTTCGAGAAATACATGCTGCCGGCCTACCAGCGCCGGTGCGAGAAGCTCCACTCGGCCGGCAAGTTCGTGTTCTCCCATTGGGACGGCAACTGCAAGCCGCTCCTGCCGTACGTTCACGACACCGGCTTGGACGGAATCGAAGCGATCACCCCCGAGCCCCAAGGCGACGTGACACTGGAAGAGTGCGCCGACGCCCTCGGTGAGATGTTCATGATCGACGGCCTCCCCGCGGTCTACTTCGACGAGACCTTCAGCGCTCAAGACCTCATCGACTGCACCCGCAAGATGCTCGACCTGTTCGCGCCGAATCTCATCCTCGGCATCTCCGACGAGATCTCCACCTTCGGCGACATCGACCGCGTCCGCACCGTCACGCAAGTGGTGGACGACTACAACGCGGCGTTGTAGGGCTTGAGGCTTGGGGTCTGAGGAAGAACAGAACGCGGGGCCCCCGGGGGGGGGGCGCCGGGTGTTTTTTGGGGTTTTTGGGATTTTGTTGTTTTTTGG
>CAYRZU010000026.1:0-254 GCA_964428895.1 uncultured Planctomycetaceae bacterium | reverse complement strand
CCGGGGGGTTTTGGGGGTTTGGTGGGGGGGGTTGTCTTTACACCTGCCGGGGGGCCGGGGGGGGGGGCGCCGCGTCTTCTTGTGAGTCTTTGTGCT
Source organism: uncultured Planctomycetaceae bacterium (assembly GCA_964428895.1). GTDB lineage: Bacteria > Planctomycetota > Phycisphaerae > SM23-33 > SM23-33 > HyVt-337. The sequence continues at coordinate 158 of CAYRZU010000026.1, read as the reverse complement.
CTTTGTGTGCTTTGTGGTGAGCTGTTAGGCCCGGCCGAGGTATTCTCCCGTTCGGGTGTCGACGTTGATCTGTTCGCCGTTTTCGACGAAGGGGGGGACCTTTACTTTGGCGCCGCTGTCGCAGATGGCGTCTTTGAGTTGGTTGGTGGCGGTGGCGC
>CAYRZU010000025.1:0-41097 GCA_964428895.1 uncultured Planctomycetaceae bacterium | reverse complement strand
AACAACCCCAAAGACCGTCTGTCAGATGCCGAATCCGTGACTTAGTTCAACGCCCCTGGATTACCATTGTCGTTGACGACGTACACCTTATGAAACATCTGTCGGTACATCTTCTGGTATGCCTCGCGCTAACCGTCGTCTTTGTCGGCGGCTGTCGCGAAGCCATGCCGCACTCGGCCACGTGGCCGTACAGTGGCGACCAAATTCCGTCGCACCCCAAGCCGCCTGAGGGCGGCTACTACACGGACTGGGATCCGTGGTCGGTGAAGCTGGAGGCCACACCGGTTTCGGACATCAACCCCGTACGGACACAACACGTATTCGTGGCGACGGTCCTGGACAAGGACGGCAAGCCCCTGCCCAATCGTCGGATCGAATGGATCATCGCCGAAGGCAGTGTGGGCGATATCATCGAGGTCGACGAGAGCGGCATCCGGGCCTCCCGCGGCTACAAGATGACCAACAAGTTCGCCGTCTCGCACACCAACAACGGCGAGCACGTCTTGGATCGCGGCAACAACGACCCCTCTGACGACATCCATTTGGGTGTGGGACAGACCTGGGCCGTCATCACCAGTCCCGTCGAGGGCACGACGCACATGATCGTCTACGCCCCGGGCATCGCCGACTGGGACAAGCACAAGGTCTTTGTCGAGAAGCATTGGTATGACGTTGAGGTTGATTATCCGCCCAACGCGACCAACCGCGTCGGCACGCCGCATCAGTTCACCACGCGCGTGACCAAGAGTTCGGATGGGTCGCCGCTGGCCGGCTATGAAGTGACGTACAACATCGTGTCCGGCCCGGCCGCCAGCTTCGGCGGCGGACAGAGCCAGACCGTCACCACCGACGCTCAAGGCCTCGCCTCGGTCACCCTCACGCAGGATCAAATGGTCGAAGGCGCCAACGGCGTGGACATCACGGTGGTCCGCCCGGCCAACCTGCCCTGCTGCATCGAGGCGATTACCCTCGGCAACGGGCACGTGCAGAAGAACTGGGTCGCCCCCGCGATCGCCATCTGCAAGAAGGCCCCGCGCGAAGTCTACCTGGGCGATGAGTTCAAGTATGTCATTGGCGTCTCGAACCCCTCGGGGATCGTTGCCGACAACGTGATGGTGTCCGACAATCTGCCGGCCGGCATCGAGTTTGTCAGTTCCAACCCGCCGGCCAATGTGTCCGGCCAGGCGTTGACCTGGAACATGGGCAACTTCAACGGTGGGCAGAGCCAGGACATCGTCGTTACGGTTCGCAGCACCCAGACCGGCACGTTCGAGAACTGCGCTCAGGTGCAGGCTCAGCCGGGCCTGTCGGACCGGGCTTGTGCCACCACGCGCGTGGTTCAGGCCGCCCTGGTGGTCGAGAAGACCGCCCCGGCCGAAGTCATCCTGTGCGACCCGATTCCGTACAAGATCGTGGTCCGCAACACCGGTGACGCCGCCGCCCGCAACGTGCGTTTGGAAGAGGCCCTGCCGGACGGCCTGGTCGCCCAAGGCGGCCGGACCAAGGTGGTCTCCGACATCGGCACGCTGGCTGCGGGTCAGTCCAAGGTCGTCCACTTTAGCGCACGGGCGCAACGGGCGGGCACCTTCGTCAACACCGCGACGGCCACCGCCGACCGCGGCTTGACCGCCCAGGCCACGGCCCAGACCGTGGTGCTCAAGCCCGCCCTTTCGATCACCAAGGTCGGACCGGCCCAGCGGTTCCTGAATCGGGAGATCGCCTATCAGATCACCGTGACTAACACCGGCAACGCGCCGGCGAAGAACACGGTCCTGACCGACGCCATCCCGGCCGGCGCCATGTTTGTCTCGGCCGCCAACGGCGGTTCGATGTCCGGCGGCCAGGTGATGTGGCAGCTCGGCACGCTCGAAGTGGGCGCCTCGAAGACCGTTTCGGTCACGATGAAGGGCGTCCGGATCGGCACGGTTCGCAACGTGGTCAACGCCAGGGCGTTCTGCGCCGAGGCGACCGCCGAAGCGACCACCGAGGTCATCGGTATCCCCGCGATGCTGCTGGAATGCGTCGACGTGGATGACCCCATTGAAGTCGGACAGCAGAACACCTACCGCATCACGGTCACCAACCAGGGCACGGCCCAGGCGACCAACGTGGTGGTTAGCTGCACGCTGCCGGCTGAAGAGCAGTTCGTCTCGGCGGGCGGACCCGTGGGTCACCAGGCCCAGGGCCAGACCGTCAGCTTCCAGCCGCTGGGCACACTGGCCCCGCGGGCCCAGGCCGTCTACACCGTAACGGTCAAGGGCCTGCGAGCCGGGGATGTTCGGTTCGCGGTTCAGATGCAGACGGACGAGATGGATAGCCCGGTCAACGAAACCGAAAGCACCCGGTTCTACGACTGAGGCTAAGCAGACGCGCATGAACAAAGGGGCGTCCCGATGTGGGACGCCCCTTTTTCTTTGCGCTGCTGCGGTCAGCGAACGTTAGCTGCCGACCAGTTCTTTGGCCTTGGCCTCAGCCTGCTTGGCCATCGCATCGCCGTTGATCTTGGCGATCTTGGCCTGCAGGTCCTTATCCAGTGAGCTCGGGTCGCTCAGCAGGTCCTTGCAGATCTCCAGGGCCTTCTCGAAGTCGCCGTCATCCAGCGCCTTCTGGGCCTTCTCGGCCTCGGCCTCCGGGCTCGAGTTACAACCGACCATCAAAAAGCTGCACGCCAACAACAGTACCAGTGCGTAACGCGTGAGTAGCTCCTTTCGATTATCTGAGACGGGCCCGCCGGGCCCGCCCTACAGTCTAGTCTCGTCATGCGGCAGAAACCCGACCGATCCCATGTCGGCCGACGGATATGCCTTAACAACAACCCACTTACCCTAATGGATACTACTCCTATCGCCGTGGGTCAAGTCCCCGTCGGGCGCGCTGGCGCAATAACCTCGGCCGGCCCCCCTCAGACCCTAGGCCTGGTTTCGATAGAGATCCGGGTCGATGCTGGCCGCCATCGCCACGGCGTCCAGGTCGCCGCCGAGGAAGCTGCTGACGCGTTCGGCCTGGGCGAGGGGATCCTTCACGGCGGCGGCGTAATCGATTCGCAGGATCGAAAAGTTGTCCTGCTCGTCGATCCAGGCGTCGAACTTGGCCAGTTCGCCCTCGAAGAGCGTGGCCATCTTCTCGGGGGGAATCTTGGCGCCGTCTTCGCCGCGCCGCGCCAGCATCTTGGCCTGGGAGGCCAGCACTTCGGTCACATCACGCCGCATGAACACCACGCGGAACTCCCGCTCGCCCGGTAGATCATAGACCAATCGATAGATCATCTTGACGACCTTGCCACCAGCCTCAGCCAGCCACGACGCGTCGTCCTTGGTCTTCTTGACGGCCTCCAGTTCGTAGTAGCCCTTGGGGTTATCCACGTCGGCTTCGCGGATCTGATCGGTCATCGGCTCGAGGCCCCCGGCGACCAGCATCTGCATCATCATCGACGTGCCGGACCGCGGCAGGCCGGAAACGATCGTGACAAAGGTTCGATCCATTGAATTCACTAGTCCTTTCGCATCGGCGATACGTATATGCTATGATGGATAAGTGTATTAGAAAAGCTCCCTCTGGTATGAACCCCTTTCATTCTGCTAAATCACTACGGCTTGGACTGTTCCCCAAGCTCCTTCCACTGGCCGTCATCACGGTGGTGGTGTTGGCCTGCGCCGAATCGGCGCAGGCGTATGTGGGCCCGGGAGCGGGCTTTGCCGTCGGCGGCTCGTTGGCCGTCTTCTTCCTGTCGATCCTCTCGGCTATCGTAGCCATGTTGACTTGGCCGATCCGTTGGATCATCCGCGCCATCCGTTATCGCAAGGTCTATGCCCGGGCCCGGGTCAAGAAGTTCGTGGTGCTGGGCCTCGATGGCATGGACCCGGCCATGGCCGAGAAGTTCCTGGCCGCAGGCAAACTGCCCAACTTCGCTCGGCTGCGGGATCAGGGATGCTTCAAACGGCTGGCCACGTCCGTGCCGTCGATTTCGCCGGTGGCCTGGTCGTGCTTCCAGACCGGCAGCAATCCGGGCAAGCACAACATTTTCGACTTCCTGACGCGCGACAAGCGTACCTACGCGCCGAAGCTATCCAGCGTGGAGATTCGCGGGCCCAGCCGTGTGCTGAAGCTGGGCAACATCGTCCTGCCGCTGGGCAAGGCTGACATCCGCCTGCTGCGAGGGGGCAGGCCCTTCTGGGGCTACCTGGGCGACAGCGGCGTCTTCTCCACCGTGCAGCGCGTGCCGATTACCTTCCCCCCCGAGAAGTTCCGCGGCGTGCAGCTATCGGGCATGTGCGTGCCGGACCTGCGCGGCAGTCAGGGCATGTTCAGCTACTACACCACCCGCCCAGACAGTGAAGGCACCATCGAAAGCGAGGAGCACACCGGCGGACAGTGCTTCCGCGTGGCCCGCAACGGTAAGACCATCCGGGCTGACCTCATCGGAGCGCCCAATCCGCTCCGCACCGACGGGCGCGACCTGACCTGCCCCTTCACCGTTACGGTTCGCGATAACGGCGCCGCTGACTTGAAACTCAACGGCGAGCGCGTCCGCCTCCAGACCGGCCGATACACGGACTGGGTCTCGGTCAAGTTCAAGGCCGGCGCCGGCATCAAGGTCCACGGCATCTGCAAGTTCCTGCTGATCGAGAGCGACCCGCAGTTTAGCCTTTACGTCACACCGTTGAATCTCGACCCGGCCAAGCCGGCCATGCCCGTCAGCTCGCCACGGGTCTATTCGACCTACCTGGCCAAGCGGCAAGGCCCGTTCGCCACGCTGGGACTGGCCGAGGATAGCTGGGCCCTCAACGAGGGCTTCATCGACGATGAGGCTTTCATCGCCCAGTGTGTCCAATACGACGCCGAACGCGAGGCGATGTTCTTCGACGCGCTCGAGAAGAACCCGCGTGGGCTGGTGGTCTGCGTCTTCGACGGCACGGACCGCATCCAGCACACGTTCTGGCGCGAGATGGACCCCGAGCACCCGGCCAACGCGGCCGCCGAGATATCGTCGGTCGGCAAGACCAACGCCATCGAGGAACTCTATCAGCGAATGGACTCCCTGGTCGGCAAGACCCTTGACCACATCAGCGACGATACCGTCTTGATGGTCATCAGCGACCACGGCTTCAACGTATTCCGATACGGCGTGGACCTGAACCGCTGGTTGGCTCAGGAAGGCTATCTGACACTCAAGGACGGCGCCCCCGAGGACCTGGCCGAAATGAAGCACCTGACCGCCATCGACTGGTCGCAGACCAAGGCCTTTGCGATCGGGCTGGCGGGCATCTTCCTGAACATCAAAGGGCGCGAGTCCGAGGGCGTTGTCGACCCCGGCGAGGAGGCGAGCCAACTCCGCGAGGAAATAGCCGCCAAGCTGAGCAACCTGCACGATCCCGACCGCGACCGCCCTGCGGTCAAGCAGGTCTACAACGCCATGAAGATCTACGCCGGGCCCTACAAGGCCGAGGCCCCGGACTTGCTGGTCGGCTTCCACGCCGGGTATCGCGCCTCGTGGGAAACCGCCATCGGCCAGGTCACCGGCCAGGTCTTCCACAACAACGTCAAAGCGTGGTCGGGCGACCACTGCATCGATCCGTCGCTCGTGCCGGGCGTGTTCTTCTGCAACCGCCGCGTGGAGGCCGACCGCCCGCACCTGATGGACATCGGCCCGACCGTACTGAAGATGTTCGGCGCGGATATCCCAGCCCACATGGACGGTAAGCCCCTGGCCGTGGCCGACCCCGGCGCACCGGCAGCCCAAACAGCTCCTTCAGAATCATGACTGACCGACTGACATCTTCGTTGAGTCGCCGCGCCTTCCTGAAAGGCGCTGCCGCCACCGGCGCCGCGGCGCTGGCCGGGGCGCCCATGGCACTGCTGAGCGGCTGCGGCAAGGGCCGCGGCGCCGGCGGCAAGCGCGTCATTGTCATCGGCGTGGACGGCATGGACCCGGTCCTGGCCGGTCAGATGATGGACGCCGGCCGCCTGCCCACCTTCGCTCGCCTGGCCAATGCGGGCGGGTTCCGCAAGCTCGGCACGAGCACGCCGCCCCAAAGCCCCGTCGCCTGGGCCAATTTCATCAACGGGGCCGGCCCGGGCAGTCACGGCCTGTTCGATTTCATCCATCGCGACCCGTCTAAACAGGCTCAGCCGAAGTTCTCCATCGCCGAAACGCACCCGGGCCACGGCGGCTGGGAAATCGGCGACCATCGCCTGTACCTGGACTTCTGGCCCTTCGATGACACTGCCCCTTACACCGAGCTATCCCGACAGGGAACCCCCTTTTGGGACTATCTCGACAAGGCCGCCGTCGACTCGACCTTCTACAACCTGCCCTCCAACTACCCGCCCAGCAAGTCCAAGTACGGCCACCACCGCTGCCTGGCCGGCCTGGGCACGACCGATCTGCTCGGCCAGTACGGCACGTATCAGCTATTCCACGACAACACCAAGGATCGCATTAAGACCGAGGGGGGCGGGTTCCGAACGTTCTTCTACTTCGAGAACGGCACCTGCGATCGGCCTCTCAAGCTCCGCGGGCCGGGCAACTCCGCCCTGATCGAACCGGCCCGCCGCAGCAAGCGGCCGGAAGAGTACACCGACGACTTCATCGAGTTCCTCGTCCACCGCGACCTGGACAGCCGCACCGCCGCCATCGAAATCCAAGGGCGCCGACTCCTGCTCACCGAGGGCCAATGGAGCGATTGGGTCACCGTCGAGTTCGATCACTCCATGCCCTGGTTCCTGCCCGATGCGAACGTGCCGGGCATCTGCCGGTTCTACCTGCAGTCGATCCATCCGATCTTCCGCCTGTACGTTTCGCCCATTAACGTCGACCCGAGCCAGCCGGCCGCGGCCATCACCGAGCCGATGAGCTTCGCCCGGGATATCTCCGACCAGCTCGGCCTGTTCCCCACCACCGGCTTCCAGGAAGCCTACAACGCGCGCCGAAACAACATCTTCTCCGACGCCGAATACGCCGATCAGGGAGGGTACATCCTCGAGAAGCGGCTGGAACTGCTGGACTACGCGCTGAAGGAATACGACGACGGGGTGTTGTTCTTCTACTTCTCCAGCGCCGACATGCAGGGCCACTTCTTCTGGTGGGATGGCGAGGGGCCGAACCCCGTCCGGTCGGCCGGCCAAGCCAAAGACAACATGGAGCACATCCGCACGCTCTATGAGCGGATGGACGAAACGGTCGCCCGCATTCTCAAAGACTACGGCGACCGGGCCACCGTGATCGCCATGAGCGACCACGGCTTCTGCAACTTCAAGCGGCAGTTCAGCCTCAATACCTGGCTGCGAGACAACGGGTACCTCTTCCCCGCCACCGCCACCGATGTCATGGCCGACGTCGACTGGTCCGGCACGCAAGCCTTTGGGATGGGCATCAACAGCCTCTATCTCAATCTGGCCGGGCGAGAGCGAGACGGAATTGTCTCACCCGCCCAGAGGGGCGCCTTGTTGGATGAGTTGGTCGACAAGCTCAAAGCCTTGCGCGACGACGACGGGCAAACGGTCATCTCCGACGTGCACCGCGGCGACCGCGCCTACCACGGCCCGGCCGCTCACCTGGCCCCGGACCTGGTGATCGGCTACAACCGCGGATACCGCTCGTCCTGGGACACAACCTTGGGCAAGATGACCGAGGACGTCCTGTCCGACAACACCGCCGCCTGGTCGGCCGATCACTGTTCCGACCCGGCCGTCGTGCCCGGCGTGCTGTTCGCCAACCGACCCATCGCCGCCAAAGCGCCCACGCTGACGGACCTGGCGCCATCTGTGCTGGCGCATTTCGGCCTGACCAAGCCGTCCGACATGACCGGGAGTGACCTGTTCACAACCTAGCGGCCCGGACCGGCCGCCCGCAGGAGCCACTACACATGCCAAAAGTGAAGATCGATTCAGCCCTGTACGACCGGGCCAAGAAGATCGCCGAAGCCGCCGGCTTTTCCAGCGTGGACGAACTGATCATCCGCGCCATCGAGGCTGAGCTGGCCAAGCATGAGCAAACCGACGACGAAGACGTCGAGCGTCAACTGCGAGGATTGGGCTACATCGAGTGAGCACGTTCTTCCTGACCATCCTGGTGTGGCTGAACGCGGCCTTTGGGTTCGTGTGTCGGCCGCTGTTTGCGCCGATCGCCCACGTGCCCGGCTGGGTCTCCAACGGCGTCCTGGCGGGGATCGCCGGCGTGATCATGCTGGTGATCTTCAAGCACGCGTCCAACCAGACCGCGATCGGCCGAATCCGCGACGGCGTCAAGGCCGACCTACTCACGCTCAAGCTCTTCAAGGACAGCTTCGGCGTTACCCTCCGAGCGCAAGGGCGCTTGCTGAGGGGCGCGGCGTTGCTGTTCGTGTTGGCCCTGCCGCCGCTGGTGGTCATGATGCCCATCGTCGTGCCCATGCTGGGGCAAATGGGCGTCTGGTACCAGCACGCCCCCCTGGCCGTGGGCGACGAGACGATCGTGGCCCTGCGGCTATCGGAGTCGGCCCGGGGATCCTTGCCGAATGTGAACTTGGCCGACGACGACAGCTTCACCGTGCTGGCCGGGCCCACACGGATTCCTGCCACCGGCGAAGTGTGGTGGTCGATCCGCGCCGACGAGCCCGGCCGACACGCCCTGACCTTCACCGTCGACGGCGAGCCCATCACCAAGACGTTATCGATCGGCGACGGCCTCATGCCGGTCAGCAAGATGAGGCCGGGCATGGTCTTTGCCGACCTCGTCCTTTACCCGGCCGAAGAGCCCTTCGGCCCGGACGATGCCGTCCAGAACATCGACATCCAATACGGGCTCCGGGAGGGCTCCTGGGCCAGTTCAGCCGACATGTGGATTCTCTACTTCTTCGTGGTCTCCATCGTGTTCGGCCTGATCTTCAAGGGACCCCTCGGCGTTCGCTTCTAGGCCCGCAACGCCCTCCCGCACCGGTTGCAGATGGTCCGATTGCTGAGTATAATTCTTGGTTCTTGTATCCCCTTCGGCCGATGTGGTTGACCTGCACCAAGCCGACGGGAAGGACACGTGCCCTATGACGGCCATCCTGGGAATCTCAGCGTTCTATCACGACAGCGCCGCGGCGCTGCTCGTCGACGGCGACATCGTTGCCGCCGCCCAGGAAGAGCGATTTACCCGCATTAAGCACGACTTCAACTTCCCCCAGAACGCGGTCGATTACTGTCTGGCCGAAGCTGGCCTACCGGCCGAGCAACTCGACGGGGTCGTCTTCTACGACAAGCCTTTCCTGAAGTTCGAACGAATCCTGGAGACCTTCCTGGCCGTGGCGCCGCGGGGCTTTATCCCCTTCACCAAGGCCTTGCCGGTCTGGCTGAAGCAGAAGCTGTTCACCCCGCGTGAGATCGACCGCGGCCTGGGCAACGACTACGAAGGCCCGATCTACTTCACCCACCACCACGAATCGCACGCCGCCAGCGCGTTCTTCCCCTCGCCCTTCGAGTCGGCCGCCATTATTACCCTCGACGGCGTGGGCGAATGGACCACCGCCAGTTGGGGTCGAGGCAAGGGCAGCCGGGTCGAACTGACCAAGGAAATTCGCTTCCCGCACTCGCTGGGCATGCTCTATAGCGCCTTCACCTACTTCACGGGTTTCCGCGTCAACAGCGGCGAGTACAAGCTGATGGGCCTGGCGCCCTACGGCGAGCCGAAGTACGTGGACCTGATCCTGGACGAACTGATCGACCTCAAGGAGGACGGATCGTTCTGGCTGAACCAGAAGTATTTCAACTACTGCTCCGGGCTGACCATGACCAACCGCCGGTTCGCCAAACTGTTCGGCGGCCCGCGGCGCGGCCCTGAGAGCTTCATCACCCAGCGTGAGATGGACCTGGCCGCCAGCGTGCAAAAGGTCACCGAAGAGGCCATGCTCCGCATCGCCCGCCACGTGCACGAGCAAACGGGGGAGGCCAACTTGTGCCTGGCCGGAGGCGTGGCCCTCAACTGCGTGGGCAATGGCGAGGTCCTGCGGCGCGGGCCGTTCGAGAGAATCTGGATCCAGCCGGCCGCCGGTGACGCCGGAGGCGCTCTGGGCGGCGCGATGTTCGCGTGGCATCAGATTCTGGACAACCCCCGCACTGTCGAAACGCCCGACAGCCAGAAGGGCTCGTACCTGGGCCCCTGTTTCAACGGCGATCACATGCAGACGTACCTCGACTCGGTCGGCGCGACCTACGAGCACGTGGCCGATGAAGATGAGCTCTGCGGGCGAATCGCCGAACTGATCAACGACGGCAAGGTGGTCGGCCACGTGCACGGTCGAATGGAGTTCGGGCCGCGAGCGCTGGGCCACCGCAGCATTCTGGGCGACCCGCGCAATCAGCAGATGCAGACGGTAATGAACCTGAAGATCAAGTTCCGCGAGTCCTTCCGCCCCTTCGCCCCAAGCTGCCTGGAAGAACGCGTCAACGACTACTTCGAGATGGACTGCCCCAGCCCCTACATGCTGTTGGTGGCGGGCGTACAGCCGGGCCGGCGAGAGGCGCTCACAGCCGAGCAGGAGAAGCTGTTCGGCATCGACAAGCTCAACGTGCCGCGTTCGGATGTCCCCGCGATTACGCACGTGGACTTTTCCGCCCGGGTCCAAACCGTTCATCCTGAGACGTCCCCACGGTATCACAAGATCATCAAGAAGTTTGAAGAGCTGACCGGTTGCGGCGCCCTGATCAATACATCCTTCAACATCCGCGGCGAGCCCATTGTGTGCACGCCGGAGGATGCGTACCGCTGCTTTATGTTCACCGACATGGACGTGCTGATTCTGGACAATTGCCTCTGCCTGAAGGACCAACAGCCCCCCATGGCCGGGTCGGACGAGTACAAGAAGCAGTTCAAGCTGGACTAGGGACCCATCGCGAGCGCGAGAGAGTGTTATGGCAAAACGACGCGGCATCATCGGCGAGTTCGCCCTGTTCATGAAGGAGCACAAGTCGTATTGGCTTTTGCCCCTGATCGTCATCATCGTCCTACTGGCTGTCATCGTGGTCCTGTCGACCGTCGGTGGCGGCGTGCTGAGCCCGTGGATGTACACGGTCTGGTAGACCCCTTATGGCCTTCGTGACCATCAACTGGCAACCGAACGCCAAGCAGCTACGGCTGTTTGGGCTGTCGATGATCGTCGGCTTCGGCGCGATCGGGTCGTGGATGATGTTCCACGACCACCACGCCACCGCCGCCTACGTCTGCTGGGGCATTGCCGCCGTGGCCGGGCTGCTCGGGCTAACGGGCCTGAAGGTCGCCCTACCCCTCTACTGGGCGTGGATGAGTATCGCCTTCATTCTGGGCAACATCATCAGCCACGTATTGCTTGGGGTGGCGTACTTCATCGTCGTAACCGGCATGGCGCTGATCATGAAACTCATCGGCCGCGACCGGCTGCACTTCAAGCGTCGACAGGTCGACACCTACTGGCAGGACGTGCCCGCCATCACCGGCGACGCCCCCTACGAACGCCAGTCCTAGCCGTTTTCGCGCCCGGGTGTCTGGACGCGCCGCCCGCCCGGCCGTAAGCTGATGGCCCGGCGGCGCAGCTGGACATCGATATTCGTGGGAGACGGGATGGCCTCTCGTTGGTACTTCGTGACCCTCTGCCTGGTCGGTTGCCTCTGTGGGCCCGCGCTGGCGCAGACGAATGTACCGGCGGCCACCTTCGCGTCGGCCCGTAAGGCCAACGCTCTGGCCGAAGCGCGGGACCATCTGCGTGCGGACCACCCCGGGGCCGCCCTGGCCGCCTATCAGCAAGCGTTCTCCTTGGCTGCCGCCAGTTCCCCGGCGGAAGCCCAAGCCCTGCTGGCCGAAATCCGTTCGCTGCGAGGCGAGTTCGCGGCGGCCGAGCAAATCCAAAGGCTCAACCAACGCCTGGCCAATCCCGAAGACGTTACGGCCCGGTCCGAGCTGATCCGGCTGTGGATTCACGACAAAGCCGACTTCCAGGCGGCCGAGGAGTTGATCGACTCGACCGTCGACGCCGACCTGCAGCGGTTTGTGGCTTTGGCGCTGACCCGCCCGAACGCCCTGGCCCCTCCCGAGGCCATCGCCCTTGCTGAGTGGCTGACGACCCAGGCCGACGGGGCCGCGACCCCCGCCCAGGCCGAGCTGCTGGCCCGAGGTCTGGCCTGCTACCAGCGTGCCGCCCAAGCCCCGCAGACGGACCCCACCGCAAGGCAGGATCTGCTGGCGGCCATGACGGCGGCGGCCGAACGGCTGGCGGAACTGGCCCCCGTGACCGGCCCGATCTTGCCGCCAGGCCGGTGGATCGATTTGACAGACCTGATCGACGTTGACCTGACCGGGCCCCATTGGGTCCGGCAACACGGGTCGCTGTTGCACACTTCGGGCACGACGGACGGCTTTACCATTCCGATCCACGTCGACGGCACCTACGACCTTCAGGTGTGCGTCATTCAGAAGGGCGAACTGTCGATGCTGGAGCTGACCGCGCCGTTCGGAAAGCAGTGGACGGCCCTGGCCATCAACAAACGCCACAACAAGGATGCCTTAGACAACATCCTGGCGGCCCCGTCGGCCATTCGCGACAACCGGCCCCGTACGCTCCGGCTAGCCGTGCGTCCCACCGGCCCGGCGCCCGCGGCGCTGCTGGAACTGGACGGCCTGCCCTACCTGCGGGCACCCCGATCGCCGGCATCCACTCAAGACGCTGAGCCCAACGACCAGCCGGACCCCAGCGGGCCGACCATCAATGCCGGCCACTACGTTAACTTCACCTGGCTTGGCTTCCGACCGGTCGACGGCCCGGCCACGCTGACGGCGGCCAAAACCTACTGGCGGCTCCTGCGCCGGGGCGGGGTCCCGGCCCGGCAATCCTGGCAGTGGGTGGGCAACGTTCGCCGGGGGGAACTCCTGCGGATCTCCGCAGCCGGAACATGGTCCTGGGACGGGCGAGACGAGTGCGGCCCGTCCGGCGACGCCGGTGGATGGCACCCCCTTTTCGGCCGTATCGGCAAAGACGGCAAGCCCTTCCCCATCGGGGCCGGCGGCTGGTTCCTCGCCGATCGCGACGGCGTCCTCAGTATGCAAATGGAAGACACCGATCGTTCCGACAACACCGGCCACGTCGACGTCGACGTGCACGTGTTCGACTTCGACCCCGCCGACCCAGGCGTGGCGGCTACGCCGCCCGGACTGGTCCCCGTCGCTGCGTCCTCACCAGCGCCGGCGGACGACATGCAGCTTCTGTTCGCCCAGGACGATCTGAAACCACCGGCCGCCTACGACGCCGAGCACGCCCGCCAACTGGCCGGCGTCTTCTTGAACGCTGCCCAAGCCCTGGACGCCCCGGCCTTGCAGATCGCCCTGGCCCGGCGGGCCCGCGAGCTCAGTCAATCGCACGACCTTCACCCCGAAGCCGAAGACGCCCAGCGCGTGCTGAGCCGATTGTCCCCGCCCCCGCCGACCACCAACGCCACCAGAGATTACACAAAGGCTGCCGAAGACTATGCCGCCATTGCCAACGGCCCCCTTGGCGTGGATCACTTCTGGGGAACGTCCTATCGGAACCGTAGCCGTCACGCGCGCGACCTGGGCGCTCACCAGGCCCGGCGCGCCGGACTCCTTCGAACGCTGACCAGCGACCCCGGCAACCTGGCCGCCCGGAAACAGGTCGTCCTGCTGACGCTGGCCGAGTTGGATGACGCCGCCCAGGCAGCCGCTCTGGACCATCCGTCGCTGGACAACGCATGGCGACAGGGCCTTGCCCTCGGCGCCCAACAGCTAGACGCCCTCGGCGTCGATGACGCGATGCAACTGGCCAACTGGTATGAATCCCTCCTGGACCACGTCAGCCCGTCCGGGCAATCCGCTCTGGTCCAGCGGGCCATGGCTTGTTGTGAACTCGTGAAGCAGTCGGCCGCCCCTCACGACCCGGTAGCCGCCCGGGCCCGGTCTCTTGCCGACCGGCTGTGGCAGTTCTGCACCGACACCGACCTGCCGGGATATGGCCGGTTACTCAGCGAATCCACCTTCCGCCTGATCGACATCCTTCCGACCGCCCTCGTTCGTACCTACGACGGACGCAACGCCGATGATCTCGGCGTCTTCATGGCGCCCGACCGGACCGTTCTCCCGGTGGGCCTCTACGGTGACGGGGGCGTGTTCGCCCTCGTCCGATTCCGCCCCACGGGCGGCACGGGCCGCATGACGTTGGTCACTGCCCTAGCCGGCCGCCGGTACCGTCTCACCGCGCCCTGCCAGGCGCCCGCCGACCCCGACAACCCCAATGACGCCGATGCCGAAATCCTCCTGTCCGTGTCGGCCGATCCCGACAAGCCCTTCGCCATTCTCATCAACGGGGCACCCGTCAAGCCGGACGACCTGAAGTCCGAGCCCGTCACCATGCCCTATGGCGCCGGCAAGTCGGCCTGGTGGATCGAACAGATCGAGTTTGACAACGTCGCCGGCCTATTGGTCAGCACGCAGTTTCACCCCATCGGCCAGGCCGGCCTGATCCCCACGATTCGCCCACCCCGGTATGGTCGGTTCGACGTCTCGGCCCAAACCGACTGGCACCCGAGCCTGACGCTTCGCAAGGGAGATACAGTTCACGTGACGACCGATGGCCTGTGGACGCCCTTGCTCGGACGCGGGCGATCGGCGTTGGTTGGGGGAGAGGGGTTCGCGCTCAAGGCCAGCGGCGAAGTGATCGGCTATCTGGAAGGGAAGATCGGTGACGGCGATCCGTTCAAGATCGGCAGTGGCCTACGCTTCACGGCTGAGACGTCCGGCCCCCTGCTACTTCGAATGCACGACGACAATCGCGCCGATAATCTCGGCGCCCTCGACGTCGACATCCGCATTCTCAAACGCCTGCCGCCGCCCAATCAGCCCTGAAAACTGCGGTCCACCTGCTCCAGCAGGCGCCGGATTTCGCCGGCTTCGACGCAGAAGGGCTCCAGCCGCGAATCCAGATATCGCTGCACCCACAACGGATCGACCGAGCCGGCCAGCGCGTCGTGGACTTGCCGGGCGACGGATTCGCTCCGAGCGATGTGCCGTTTGAATTGATCGAATGACATCCACGCCGTGGCGCGGCGCCGCCGATCACGTTGGATCACCTCATATTCCTCGCGAAGCAGTTGGACCAACTCCCACCCGAACTTGCGGAACTTGGTCAACTCCGTCAGCGCCGCGTGGGCTCGGTCAAAATGGATCTTCTGACCGATGCCTTCCAATGCGGCCAGGCAGGCGTCGTAGCCACCCTCGGGCAATTGCCCGTCTCGGAGGGCGAAGGCGTGGGCCGCCATCGAATCCAACGCCCCGTCGATGGGCTCGCACTGGACCTCCAGGTGCATGTACCGGCTCCACGCAGTCGTGATGACGCCCTTCAGCCCGTACTTGCCGGCCACCTCCGCCCACGCCAGCGCATTCGACAGACGCGTCTCGAAGATCGGCAAGTCTACATTGCTTCCGTTGGCGCCTTTGTAGGCTGTCGCACCCCACATACTCACCCCAAGCTGACCGAAACGCTTGAAGACGTCGGCGTTGACGACCGTGCTCATCCGGTCCGGATGGCCCGCATAACCCCACAACACCAGATCGGCCTTTTCGCCCATGGTCTCGATGGCGTCGTCGTCCCACTGAACCATCATGTCGTGCCACAGCATCGGGCGGATGCCCTGCCGGGCCAGCTTGTCGAGAATCGGCCCGACGTGTTTGAGGTATAACGCCCCCTTGCCCTGTCGGCCGACGAACTCCTTGGTCTCCGGGGCCGTCCCGAAGGTCCACGCCTCGTCGCCGCCCAAGTGGAACTGCTCCACCCCCGGCAGCAGGGCCAGAACATCGTCGACCAGCCCTTCCACCAGCTCGCCTGATTCATCCATCAGAGGATTCAAACACCCGACGTTGGTCGGAATCTCGCGGAGGTGGGCGTAATCATCCAGCTTCAGCGCGAATTCCATGTGCCCCAGACATTGAACCAGTGGAATCACGCCGACCCCGACTTCCTCGGCTTTCTCACGAAGCGCTCGGATATCGTCGGCCGTGTAGGCGGTCTCACACCGGAACCGTGCATCAACCGTCCACGGGAACATATCCTCAAACTCAATCACCACGGCCGTGTAGCGCAACGAAGCGGCAATCTCTACCAGTTCCACCAACCGACGGGGCGTCGGCGGCACGCCCTTGCAGTCGATGTGCAGCGCCCGCTGCGGCACGATGGGGTCGGTCGCGGCGAATAGCTTATCCAGGGAGGCCATTGAAACTCCTTTCGGCCGAATCTGCGTTTCCGGAAGGCCACACCCTAACGAGGGGCTCGCCCGCCCGCAAGGCCCTCAGCGGCCTATGCGGATCATGGCCTTAATCACGCCGTCGCGATACTGGCGGACCGTCTCCAACGCCTCTTGGACGTCGGCCAGGTCGAAATCGTGCGTGGCCAGCCGAGCCACGTCCAGGCCACCGGCGACCATATCGATGGCGGCTCCGGTGGTGTGGTTCTGGCGACGGACCATCTGCACCACGTGCTCGCGACGGCGGGAAATGTTGTAGTTGATCCGAATGTCCAGGGTCTGCGGGATGCCGATCAGCATCAGCTTGCCGCCCGGGCGGAGCAGCTCAACCCCCTGGTCGATGGTCTCCTGAACGCCCGCGCACTCGAACACCGCGTCCACGCCGCCCGGGCAGGCAGTCAGAATGTCAGCCACCACGTCAGAGCTCTGGGGCGAGCCCGTCCAGTCAGCCCCGAGCTTCCGGGCCATGCCTAACCGCGGCTCGAGCAGGTCGGTCACGTAGGTAGGCCCCACGTCGCCGGCCTGGAGCGCCATCAGCACGCACAGGCCGATCGGCCCGGCGCCCAGAATCGCCACCGACGCATCGGGCGGCAGATCCGCCAGGCGGCGGGCGTGTTCGCCGATCGCCAGCGGCTCACACAGCGCCGCCTCGGTAAAGCTGACAGACTCGGGGATCGCAAAGCAGCTCGCCGCGGGCATGACCAATTGCTCCACCATGGCCCCGGCCCGTTCGCCCGGGTTGCCCAGGAATCGCTGGTCGCGGCAGGTGTTCTCTCGGCCGGAAAGGCACTGGTTGCAGGCCCCGCACCAGATCAGCGGATCGATTGCGACCCGGTCACCGGGCTTCAGCGATGTGACCGCCGAGCCGACCTGGGCGACGGCCCCGGCGCATTCGTGGCCAATCGGCCACGGGTAAGCCACCACATGACTGCCGACGCAGCCTTCGTTGAAGAAATGCACGTCCGAGCCGCATACCCCCACCGTGGCCACGTCGATGATCACCTCGTCATCGCGGGCGAGCTTCGGGTCGGGCAACTCGCACAGTTCCGCTTGTCGAATGCCGGTCAGGACGGCCGCTTTCATGGGGCAACTCCTCGGGCAAGCTCCGAGCCTATCAAGGCCCAATCGGCCGTGCAAGCAACGGCTTGTTGAAACGCCCCCGGGAAGCCTATAATGGGCGACTTGTCGTTCCCTGACGCAACGGGCCCTCCGGTCCGCCGCCCAACCTTACCCACGGAGCAGATGCCAGATGGACAAGAAGCTAGTCAAAGCCCTTCGCAAGACCCTCGGGCGCGAACACGTGATCGCCACGGACGACCCGCGCTACTTCGCCTTCACCTTCGGCGACGCGACGATGTACCGGTCCAAGCCGGGAGTGGTGGTTTTTCCCGGCACGGCCGACGAGGTCGCCGAGGTCATCCAACTGACGCGGAAGCGTAAGAGCTTCGTGGTCCCCGCGGGCGGCCTGACGGGCCTCTCGGGCGGGGCCGTCAGCCAGGACGGCGTGCAACTGAACCTGTCGCGAATGAACAAGGTCCTCAGCATCGACACCGTCAGCAAGACCGTGGTGGCTGAGCCCGGCATCAGTTGCGCCACGCTGAACGAGGAGTTGGCCAAGGTGGGCATGATCATGCCCGTCGCGCCGGCCAGCCATCAGATCAGCACGCTCGGCGCCAATATCGCCGAATGCGCCGGCGGCACCTGGGGCATGAGCAAGGGCAACTTCCGCAACTACCTGCTGACGCTCCAGATCGTCGACGGGCGCGGGCGCGTGTTCGATACCGGCAAGCCCTTCGCCAAGCAATCCACCGGCCCGGACCTGACCAGCCTGTTCCTGGGTAGCGAGGGCACCATGGGCGTGATTACGCAGGTCACGCTCAAATGCGAGTACCTGCCCCAGGACGTCTGGACCATCCGTGCGTGCTTTGCCGATGAGTCCGTCCTTCAGCCGATTCACGAAGGCTTGGCCGAACGGCAGATCGAGCTGTACAGCTTCGAATACATGGACGGGCGAATCATGGAGGCCCTCGGCAAAGATCGCATGATGCTGCTGCTGTTCCAAACGGCCGGCCATGCCGTGGCCGCCAAGGACGCCGCCGAGAAGACCGTCGAGTTTCTCCAAACGCTCAACCCCATCGAGTTGAAGCACACCAACGACAAGGCCGAAGCCGAGGAACTCTACACCGAACGCCGCAGCGCCCTGGGCGCCCTAGCCAAGGCCGACCCCAACAAGCCCGTGATCGTCCAGTTCGACCCGGTCCTGCCCCTCCAGCACTTCGCTGAAGGTGTCACCAAGATGCGGGAACTGGCCGAAGCGGCCGACCTGGAGATCATCGTCTACGGACACGCCGGTGACGGCAACCTGCACCCCAGCTTCATCCTGCCCGACGACACCGAACAGAAGATCAAGGCCCGCCGCGTCATTCGCGAGTTCGACAAGTGGGTCGAAGCCAACGGCGGCGTCTTCTCCGGCGAGCACGCGGTGGGCTTCTTCCTGGGGCGCGACATGCAGAAGATTCGCGGCTCGGGCCGTTATCTGCGGCGCATCATCAAAGCCTTCGACCCCGATAACGTCCTCAACCCAGGCAAGATCGTCGATATCGACGAGCCCTCCCTCGAGCCGATCCCGGTTAAGAACAAGTACGCCGACATCGCCTCCCTTGTGGGCCTGTGCGCCAAGTGTCACCTGTGCAAATTGGATAGCCCGCGTTTCCTCGAAGAGCCCCGCGAGTACAACACCATCCGCGGACGAATCAGCATGATCGACGCGGCCTGTCGCGGCTCGGTGCCTTTCGCTGACATCCGGCCCTTCGTTGAAGAAATGCGGCCTTGGGTGACCGACATGAAATGCCCCGCCTTCATCAAGGATCGCATGGGCGAACTGATCGACAAGGCCGTGGCCGCCAACTAGACGCCGTCCCTTTCGACGAGAATAGACAACGAGCGGTCAGGTGTGCCCTGACCGCTCGTTGCTATCCCACCCATAACCGCCAGCCAACCGGATCCCTGCCTATCCGGCCACCGAACGGCTAGAACTCCCCAGCCACATCCTCTTGGTCGTCGCCGGCAAGATCGAATTGCTGCTCGTCCGTCTCGGGGGAGCGCATCTTCGCCTTGGCGGTTTGGGTCCGCTTCCGCTTCCGACGGCGCCCGGTCGGCGTGCGCTCGTCCTCGAACAGCGACAAGTCGCTGTCCTTGACCACTTGCACGGCGTCCGCAGCATTTGGCGCGAATAGGTGCGCGCCAATTTCCTCGGCCAGGCCGTCGGCGCGGTTGAACACCCCGCCGCTGGCCAGAATCTGCATCTGCTGGCAAATGCCCACCTCGCTGATCAGGTCGATCAGCCGACGGATGCCCGGTGCCCCGGTGGGCTGTGTGCCGTAAATGCACAGTAGATCCGGCGTCACCTGCGAGAGGAACTCCAGCACCTCATCGTTCGGAACGCCCGACCCTAAGAACCACACCGTCCATCCGGATGCTTCGAACAAGTCGCACATGATCTGCGCGCCGAGTTCTTCACATTCGCCGTCGCCGCAGACCACGACCATGCGCTGGCCCGTCCGCATTTGATTCGGCAGCATGAACTGCAACTGGTCGGCCACCTGGCGGTTGATCCGCGAAGCCATATGCTCGGTGATCAGGGGGATCTGGTTCTGGCGAAACAGCTCGTGAATCTGCTCCATGGCCGGCCAGATGACCTTTTGCAGCAGGTCCTCGGCCTGCATGCCTCGGTCCTGGGCCGTCAGGAGCAAGTCCCTCGCTTCCATGCGCCTGCCTGAAAAGAGATGTCCAAGGTACTCAGTGAAAACTTCAGCCAATTTCATAACGCGGTCACTTTCAATCTAGCTACCGTCCTCCATGCGTGCTCGAAAAGGCTCTCCTCACGCGGCGATGCGTCCCCCACCGCCTATGCGTCCTTCCGAAGGTGGCCCCGTCCGGTGAAAGGACCGACCGGGCCCGACCCCATTTGAGTCGAGCCGGTCGGAAGCTTCTCCACGACGAGTCGCAACGCACCCCTAAATCGGCATAGGAAATGGCCTATATTCAGAATAATAAGTATTTGCTGACAAATTGGTTTTGAGGCCAATTCGAGCCAAGAAATCGCATTTACCAACAGGATCCATCAGAGGCGAGAAGAGAACCCAACACGTTGAAATTGCATCACTTAGAATTGGTTGCCTGATTGGCCACTACGGAACTGACAAAGAAATCCTCAGCGACGCCATTTTGGCCCAATCAGATCAGTCATCGCCCATGAATTGATATTTGAAGTCTGTGGGAGGATTCTGATTTCTCTTGATCGATCTTGGCGAGATCCAACGGGTCAAATTGAGGGCCGACCCGGCCTTGTCGTTGGTGCCGGACGCCCTGCCGCCGCCGAACGGCTGCTGATTGACAACGGCGCCGGTGGGCTTGTCGTTGATGTAGAAATTGCCCGCCGCGTCGCGAAGCGTATCCGAGGCCTGCGTGATGGCTGACTCGTCCTGGGCGAAGATCGCGCCGGTCAGGCCATAGGGGCTCGTGCCATCGACCAGTTCCAGCGTCTCGGCGTAGTCGTCTTCCGGGTAGACATAGATCGTCAGCACCGGGCCGAAGATCTCTTCGGTCATCGATCTGTACTTCGGGTTACGCGTCACGATCACGGTCGGCTCGATGAAGGTGCCCTCCGTATCGCCGTAGGCGCCGCCGATGAGAATCTGACAATCGGCATCATCGCGGGCATGCTCTATATACCCGGTGATGGTCTTGAAGCTCTTGGCGTCGATGACGGCGTTGATGAAGCAGGTGAAGTCCTCGACCGACCCCATCTTCATCGCAGCAACGTCATCGAGCAGCCGCTGCTTGACGGCCGGCCAGAGATTGTCGGGGATGTAGGCGCGCGAGGCGGCGGAACACTTCTGGCCCTGATACTCGAACGCCCCTCGCCCCAATGCCGTCGCCACGGCGGCGGGGTCGGCCGACGCGTGGGCGACCACGAAATCCTTTCCGCCGGTTTCACCCACGATCCGCGGGTAGCTCCGGTAGCGGACGATGTTCTGGCCGATGGTCTGCCACAGGCTCTGGAACGTCTGGGCCGAGCCCGTGAAGTGCAGGCCCGCCAGGTGCTCCGACGCCGCCGCCACCGGGCCGACGCTGGCGCCGTCGCCGGGAACGAAGTTGATCACGCCGTCCGGCAGGCCCGCCTCCCGCAGCAATTGGTAGAACCACCATGACGAGTAGACCGCCGTCGACGCCGGCTTCCACAGGACCGCACAGCCCATGATGGCCGGAGCAGTCGGCAAGTTGCACAGGATCGAGGTGAAGTTGAACGGCGGCAGGGCCAGCACGAACCCCTCCAGCGGCCGATAGTCCATGCGATTGCTCACGCCGGCGGGGCTAAACGGCTGGGCCGCCCGGATACCCCGGGCAAAGTGAACGTTGAACCGGAGGAAGTCGATCAGTTCGCACGCCGCGTCGATCTCCGCCTGATAGACGTTCTTGCTCTGGGCCAACATGGTGGCCGCGTTGAGTGTTTGTCGCCATGGGCCCGCCAGCAGATCCGCCGCCCTCAGGAAGATCGCGGCCCGATCCTCGAAGTCCATCCGCGACCAATCCTCCCGCGCTGCCAAGGCCGAGTCAATCGCCGGGGTGATCTGCTCCGGGCCCGCCTTGTGGTAGGCCCCAAGGGTGTGACGAAGTTCGTGCGGCGGATGGATTTCAGCCGTCTGTCCGGTACGGATCTCTTGGCCGTTGACGACCACGGGGATGTCGAACTCCGTGGCCTTGAGCTCGGCCAACTTGGCTTTGACCTCGTCTCGCTCGGCCGACCCCGGAGCGTAATTGAGGACCGGATCATTGACCGGCATGGCAACATCGGCAGCGTTCATGGGCGTCCTTTCCCGTCAGCGTCGGCCCTAGTTAACTGCCCTGGGGGCCGATTGGTCAAGAGAAGATGCCACTGCTGCGTTGTAGCCCCGAGCCGATTGCGATATCCTCCCGGTATGTTCCGCATTGGCCAAGGCTACGATTCGCACCGCTTCGTGGAGGGGCGTCCGCTCATGCTCGGCGGCGTGTGCATCGACCACACGCACGGCCTGGCCGGTCACAGCGACGGCGACGCAGCCCTGCACGCCGTGACCGACGCCATACTCGGCGCCGTCGCCGCCGGCGACATCGGCGAGCAATTCCCTGATACCGACCCGGCCTACGCCGACGCCGACAGCGCCCAGTTCATTAGACGCGCCCGATCACTGGCGGGCGACCGAGGCTACCAGGTCGCCAATTGCGACGTCACCATCTTGGTCCAAAGGCCAAAGCTCGGTCCCTACAAGGCCGCCATGCGGCAGCGGCTGGCCGATCTTCTGGGCGTGTCCGTCGACGACGTCGCCGTCAAAGCCAAGACCAACGAGCAAATGGGCTTTGTCGGCCGCGGTGAGGGTATCGCCGCCATGGCGGTGGTGCTGCTGACCGACGCCTGTTGATGCGGGCAATATTCCGTCGCAATCTCACCCGGCGGTTCGGTAAACTCCCCTGATTACCCCAAGGCGATCCCCATGACTGTCACCCTATACAACACGCTAACGCGATCCAAAGAGCCCTTCGAGCCCATCGAGCCGGGCAAGGTACGCCTCTACACCTGCGGCCCGACCGTCTACAACTACGCCCATATCGGGAATCTCCGCACGTATGTATTTGAAGACGTGCTGCGGCGCGTACTGACAATGTTTGGCTACGACGTGCTTCACGTGATGAACGTCACCGACGTCGGGCACCTCACCGACGACGCCGACGCCGGGGAAGACAAGATGGAACTCGGCGCCCAACGTGAGGGCAAGACGGTTTGGGACATCGCCCAGGAGTATTGGGACGCCTTCCGCGAGGATATGCGCCGCCTGAACATCCTCGAGCCGACCGTGTGGTGCCGGGCCACCGATCACATCGCCGAGCAGATCGAACAGGTCAGAATGCTCGAAGATAAGGGATTCACGTACGAAGTCCCCGGCGACGGGATCTACTTCGACACGTCGAAATGGCCCGACTACGGCAAGTTCGCCCGGCTGGATATTGAAGGCCTGCAGGCCGGGGCCAGGGTGGAAATGGCCGAGGGCAAACGCAACTACACCGACTTCGCCCTGTGGAAGTTCTCACCGGTCGACAAGAAGCGCCTGATGGAGTGGGACAGCCCGTGGGGCGTGGGCTTTCCGGGCTGGCACATCGAGTGCTCGGCCATGGCGATCAAGCATCTCGGCGAACGGGCCGACATCCACTGCGGCGGCATCGACCACGTGCAGGTCCACCACACCAACGAGATCGCCCAGGCCGAATGCGCCTTAGGCCACAAGTGGGTCAACGTCTGGATGCATGGCGAGTTCCTGACCATGCCCAAAGCCGACGGCGACGCGCGGATGAGCAAGTCCAGCGGCGAGTTCCTCACGGTCCAGGTCCTGATCGACCGCGACTACGATCCGCTGGCCTATCGGTACTTCCTGCTGAACGCCCACTACCGTCAACAACTGGCCTTTACCTTCGAAGCCCTTGACGGCGCCGCCAGTGCCTACAAACGACTCAAGCGGGCGGTGCTGGATCTGCGACAGGCCGCCACGGACGACGCCGAGCCGATCGCCGCCTATCTGGACGAGTTCCGCCAGGCGGCCGAAGACGACCTGAACATGCCCCGCTGCCTCGCAGCGATGTGGAACGTGATCCGCGATGAGTCGGCCGATAAGGCCGCCGCCTACGCCACGCTGCTCGAGATGGATGAGGTCCTCGGGCTCGGCATGGCTGACATGGTCGACACCGCCGCCGCGATGGCCGACGACGAGGTGGCCGAAATCGAAGCCCTTATCATCGAACGAAACGAGGCCCGCGCCGCGAAGGACTTCGCCCGGTCCGACGAAATCCGCGACGGCCTGGCCGCCCGCGGAATCACACTGGAGGACGGGCCGGACGGAACGACGTGGCACAAGGCCTAGTCGCCGCCCCGCCGCCATCGCAAGGAGTTTCAACGTGCCCGAGATGCTCAGCAAGGACGTATTCAAGGCGTGCCTGGCCGGCGAGCCCGTCCCGGCCGTGCCGGCCTGGCGATTCTGGTTCGACGGCCAATACTGGGACGCCCACGGCGACGAGATCGCCAAAATGCAGCAACGCTGGTGCGACGACTTCGCCCGCTTCGATTGCCAGCACACCGTTCGCGCCATCCCGCGCGACGATCTGCCGGAAAGCAAGTTCCTCGACGGCTGGGGCGCCATCTTCATCGAAAGCCCCGACGGCGTCGGCAGTCACCCCGCCGAGCCGATCATCAAGACCGTCGACGATTGGCTCCGCTATGTCGACACCGAGATGCCGCTGGTCGAATCCGGCAAGTACGCCGCCGGCGTGACCGCCAAGCGCGAGACCCATCCGGACAAATACGTGGTGGGCAATGTCTGGCGCACGTTCTACGAGCGGATGTTCATGCTGATGGGCTACGAAGAGCTGATGATCGAGATCGCCACCGAAGGCGACCTGTTCACGGCCATGCTGCCGACGCTGAAGGACTTCACTCTCCGATGCATCAACGAAGTCGCCGATGCCGGGGCCGACGCGGTCTACCTGGCTGACGACTGGGGCACGCAGCATCGGCTGATGATTTCCCCCGCCCACTTCGCCAAGTACTTCAAGCCCGCCTACGCGGACATGATCGACACCGCCCACGCCCGCGGCCTCGACGTGTGGTTCCACTCCTGCGGCAACATCATCGAAGCCCTGCCGCACTGGATCGACATCAAGCTGGACGTCATGAGCAACCTGCAAACGCTGGCGCTGGACCTCCCGGAAGTCGCCCGCCGTTTTCGGGGGCAGATGACCTTCATGGGAGGCATCGACGTCCAGTACAACATCGTCCACGGCGACCGCGAGACCATTCGCGACGAGATCCGCACCCTCTTCGGAAACTTCGACGCCCGCAACGGCAACTACATGGCCTCACCGTGCAATTCCATCATGCCGGAAACACCCGTCGAAAATGTCTGGGCGATGATGGAGGCGATCGAGGAGTTTGGAACGTTCTAGCCGTTCCCCGATTTCCGCTTTTAGCTTTCAGCTTTTGGCTTTAAGCTTTGTCGTACATGGCACGGACGTCATCCATCCGCATTCTGGGCATCGACCCGGGGCTCAATATCACCGGCTATGGCTGCATCGAGCGCCGCCGCAATGGCCCGGCCGTTGTTGAAGCCGGCGCCTTTCGCACCAAGGCCAAGGCCCACACCGCCGAGCGCATCGCGCAAATCTACGACGACCTTTCGGAGGTCCTGACGGAACTCAAGCCCGACCTCGTCGCCGTTGAGAAGCTCTACGCTCACTACGCCCACCCCCGCACAGCCATCATCATGGGCCACGCGCGGGGGGTGGTGCTGCTGGCGGCCCAGCAGGCGGGGTTGGGCGTCCGCGACGTCGCGGCCACCGAGGTCAAGAAGTCGCTGACTGGTAACGGCCACGCCACCAAGCTGCAAGTGCAGCGGGCCATTCAGGCCGTCTTCGGCTTGGACGAAATGCCCCAACCCGCCGACGTCGCCGACGCACTGGCGATTGCACTGTGCGCACTGAATCGGGTATAGAGGCAGGCAATGATCGCACGGATATCAGGACGGTTGGAACACCTCGAAGGCGCCATGGCGCTGATCGACCTGGGCGGCGGAATCGCCTACGAGCTGCTGACGGCCGCCTGCGACGCCGAGCGCCTCGCCCGCCGCGTGGGCCAGGACGTGGTCCTGCACACCATTCACTACCTCGAAGGCGACCCCTCGCACGGCCAAACCGTTCCGCGGCTGATCGGCTTTCTCAGCGAGACCGACCGCGAGTTCTTCCGCACCTTCACCAAGGTCAAAGGCGTGGGCGTCCGGACCGCCCTGGCGGCGCTGGCTCAGCCGGTCCCCCAAATCGCCGCGGCCATCGAGGCCAAGGACGCCAAGGAGCTGTCCAAGCTGCCCGGCATCGGCGCCAGAACCGCTGAGCGGATCCTGGCCGACCTGCACGGCAAGGTCGAACAGTTTGCCGGCGAGCTCGCCCCCACGGCTGACCAACCCGACCTACCCGAGGCCGCCGCCGAGGCGCTATCGGTGCTGGTCCAGCTCGGCGAACGTCGGCCGGACGCGCTGGCGCTGGTCCAACGGGTGTTGGCCGTCGCCCCCGAAGCCGAGACCGCCGAGGACATCATCCAATACGTTTACCGCCTCAAGGCCGGAGTGAAGTAGATGGCGCGCGAGAAGATTATCTCCAGTGATTCCATCGGCCCCGAGGACGAGCAGTTCAACGCCGCCCTCCGCCCGCAACGCCTGGACGATTGCATCGGCTCGGGCGAGCTGATGGAAAAGCTCCGCATCGCGGTCGAGGCCGCGTCCGGGCGGACCGAGCCCGTTGAGCACGTTCTGCTGCACGGGCCGCCGGGTCTCGGCAAGACCACACTCGCCCACGTCATCGCCAACGAAATGGGCGCCACCATCAAGGTCGCCACGGGCCCGGCCCTAACGCGGCCAAGCGACTTGGTCGGCATTTTGACCAACCTCGAAGCGCGCGACGTGCTGTTCATCGACGAGATCCACCGCCTGACCCCCGCAGTCGAGGAATACATCTACCCCGCGATGGAAGACTACCAGGTGGGCTTCGTGGTCGATTCCGGCATGCACAGCCGCACCATTAACCTGCAACTCAAGCCGTTCACGCTGATCGGCGCCACCACCCGGGCGGGCCTGCTGAGCGCCCCGCTGCGAACGCGGTTCGGCATTAGCCTACATCTGGATTTCTGGAATCCCGAGGACCTGCTGGCCCGGGCGCTGATGTCGGCAGAGATGCTGGAAATGGCCTTCGATCCGCCGGCCCTGGAAATGCTGGCCGGCCGGGCGAGAGGCACGCCCCGAATCATTAACCGCCTGCTGAGGCGATGCAGGGACTTTGCTCAGGTCCGAGGCGACGGCAAGCTAACAACCGATTCGGTCGACGCGGCGCTGAAGTTGGAGGGCATTAACGAGCTCGGCCTGGACGACCTCGACCGCAAGTTCCTCCGCATCATCATCGACATCTACGGCGGCGGGCCCGTCGGCATCGAAGCGGTTGCCGCCACGCTGGGCGAGGAAACCGACACGCTGGTCGATGTCGTCGAGCCCTTCCTGCTGCAAATGGGGTTGCTTGCCCGGACCCGCCGCGGGCGGGAGGTCACCGCCAAGGGCTATCAGCACCTCGGCCTCGCCCCGCCGACCCGAAAGCCGGCCAAAGACGACCAGGCCGGCCTCTTCGACGAGTAAGCGGCTAGTCGGCCAATCCCCACGCCTTGGCGAACGCTTCGAAGCTTCGGTCGTAAGTCTTCTCAGCCTCGGCCGGGAAGCAGCAACCGGGCAGCTGTTTGCTCTTGAGGTGATAGGCGATGCAATCGCAGCAAACCCCCCGACGGCCGCAGGATTCGTAGGTGCAGGTGCAGTTATCGAGGTTCTGTTCTTTCTTACATTCCATCGATGGTCTCCTTGGTTGCCAGGGCGAGCATTCTAACGCTTGCCCGCCGCCTGTGCACCTGCTAGCCTTCGCGCCCCAGCAGGCAGGAGCTCCCAATGACTCAACGTGCCGTGATCTTCGATATGGATGGCGTTCTGGTCGACAGCTACCAGGCCCACTTTGTGTCGTGGCAGCAACTTGGCGTCAATCATGGGCTGACCATGACCGAAGAGCAATTCATCGCCACGTTCGGCCGCACAAGCCGCGACATCATCCACAATCTCTGGGGCGATGCCGTCGCCGAAGAAGTTATCCCCGTCTGGGACGAAGAAAAGGAAGCCCTCTACCGCGACGAGCTCCGCAAGCACTTCCCGGCCGTGGATGGCGCCTCCGAACTGCTGCAGGCCCTGGCGGCCGCCGAGTTCGCCATGGCGATCGGCTCCTCCGGCCCGCCCGAGAACGTCCAACTCGTTCTAGATTGCCTACCGGGGGCCGAGAACATCCCCGTCAGTGTTACCGGCCAGGATGTCACCAAAGGCAAGCCGGACCCACAGGTGTTCCTGATCGCGGCCGAGCGATTGGGCGTGGCGCCGGAGAATTGCGCGGTCGTCGAAGACGCCCCCGCCGGCGTCGAAGCCGCCCGCCGCGCCAACATGGCCGCAATCGCCCTGACCGGCACGGCCGACCGAGACACACTGGCTGAACGGGCCCACATGGTGGTCGAATCCCTCCGGGAGCTGTCCCCCCAGAGCGTGGCCGACCTGATCGACAGTTACGCGTAGCGTCCCTACTTCGCACCATCAAAACCCGTTGGGTTCAGTCTTTCGCTGCCGCAATACATGCATTGCTTGTGTCGACGCGATAGTTTGCGGCCGCACTGGGAGCACTCAGTGACTTCCGCGCGAATCTTACCGTCTTCTTCGCCGTCGGCCAGGTCGATCTGCTTGATCCGCTCGAGCAGCTCTTCTTCGGTCAGCCCCGTCTTCTCGCGAAGGAGCGACCACATCGCCATGCACGCCAGCGTCAACTGGTCCACCCGATCCTCTAGACTACTGACGGTCACCGCGGCTTCACGGGCCTGGCGGCGGGCGGACTGGGCATCCAGCCTAGTCGCTGCATCTGGCAGCACAGCACGCGACGTGTAGATACCACCGAACAGGGAACCACCGAACATGGGTTTGCTCCTTTCGTCGTCAGCCGTAACTTTAGACGTCAGGAGTCGTCACCCCATTCACCGGAAAACACCTCAGAGGCCGGGCCCGTCATCAGCAGATGGTTGTCGGATTCGCGCCAGGTCAGTTCCAGATCGCCACCCGGAAGGTGGGCCAGTAACGTTCGGCCGGTTCGGCCGGTCAGCACGCCCGCCACGCACACGGCCGAGGCGCCGGTCCCGCAGGCCAGCGTAGCCCCGCTGCCGCGTTCCCACGTGGCCATGGTGACCTCGCCCGCCGAATGCACCTGCACGAAATGGGCATTAACGCGTTGGGGGAACAGATCGTGGTTCTCGATGCCGGCCCCATCGCCGGCCAGATCGACCGCGGTCACGTCGTCCACATAGATCACGGCGTGAGGGTTGCCCATCGACACACACGTCATGGCGTATTCGCAGCCGTTGATGGTGATGGGTGCGTCAATCGCGCGGTCGCCGTCCAAGGCCACCGGAATCTGGGCAGGAACCAGGATGGGCCCGCCCATGTCCACCGTTGCAGCGCAGACCAAGCCGTCATCGCTCAACGTCAGATCAATGGTCTTAACGCCCGCGAGCGTCTCGATGGCCATGGGGTTCGCGCGAGATCGCTCGTGGTCGTAGGCATACTTGGCCACGCACCGGATGCCGTTGCCGCACATCTCACCTTCCGAGCCGTCGGCGTTGAACGTCCGCATCCGGACGTCGGCGGTCTCACTGGGCAGAATCAGTATCAGTCCGTCCGAGCCGATCCCGAAATGTCGATCGCTGAGGACCTGCGCAGCCGCGGCGGGGTCCGCCACATCCTGATCGTACCCGTCCACGTAGACGTAGTCGTTGCCGATACCGTGCATCTTCGTAAAGCGCATAGCACCA
The DNA here is from genome assembly GCA_964428895.1 of uncultured Planctomycetaceae bacterium. Taxonomy (GTDB): domain Bacteria; phylum Planctomycetota; class Phycisphaerae; order SM23-33; family SM23-33; genus HyVt-337. Next base: position 11,354 of record CAYRZU010000025.1, on the reverse strand, counting down.
TTCTCCTCGGGTGAGGAATTATAGCGTCAGATGCGCCCCCTGTCGTGGACTTGGCGCTTCCGGGCCGTCCTCCGCGGGCCAGCCCGTCATTCGGCGACCGACTTAGGCGACTTCCAATTCCTTCTTGCGCCGCTCGAGTTGGGCTTGCAGGCGTTTGAGGATGGCTGAGTGCATCTGGCTGACGCGGCTCTCGGAGAGATCCAGTGTCTGGCCGATTTCCTTCATCGTCATCTCTTCGAAGTAGTAAAGGATGATAATCAGGCGTTCGGCCCGGCTGAGGCCGCGGGTGACCAGGTCCTTCAGATCGCGCTGCTGGGCGTTGCAGAACGGATTGACGCTCCGTTCGTCTTCGATCACGTCGATCTCGCGGACGTCCTTGTTGGAATCGGTCTCGAACCACTTGCGGTTCAGGCTGACCATGCTGATGGCGTCGGCGTCGCGACGAAGCTTGTTGAACTCCCGCATCGGGAGGCGCATCTGCTTGGCCAGTTCCTTCTCGTTGGGCTTTCGGCCGAGTTCGGCCTCGAGGGTCTGGCGGGCGCGGTTGAGCTTGTGGGCGCGGTTGCGGACCAGGCGCGGGACCCAGTCCAATGAGCGAAGCTCATCCAGGATGGCGCCGCGTATGCGAGGCGCACAGTAGGTCTCGAACTTCACCCCCCGCTCGGGGTCGAAGGCTCTGAGGGCATCCATCAGGCCGAACACGCCGGCCGACATGAGGTCGTTGACGTCCACCTCGTCGGGCAGCTTGGCATGCAATCGTTCAGCCGTGTACTTCACGACAGGAAGATAGTTCTCCAGCAGCCGGTTCCGAGACGCCTCGGACTTGGTCTCGAAGTATTCGGCCCACCACTGCTGAACTTCCGGGGGTACTTGCCGTGTCGTCGTTGCCTTCATACTCACAACTCCTTCATTGGGCCGCACTATCGCCATCCATGGCTAGATCCGACGCTCTCCAAGCCGCCGGCGTTTGACTCGTTCGCTTGGGCCTTGCCGCAGCTAACCGCAGGCGGAACATCCACCGCCAATCCTTCTCGGCCGGGGTCGCCAATCGGGGCTGACCGGCCAATGCCGCAGGGCTCTCGCCGCCTCCTGCTCCACTTGTACTTATCCGCAGGGGGGAGGTGGAATTTAGGGATTCCTGGGCGTTTTTTTCCCCGCAGTCTTCGTCGAAGACTTCCCAGACCGTAATGACCTGCCCGGCGGGGGTTATAGAGGTGGCGACCGGGGTCGCCTGGCCCAGGTGAGCGTGCTCGGCCAGGCGAGCCAGGAGGGGGCAGACCTTCATGCTACGGGTGGGCTTGGAGGCAACGGCGGCCGCGGCCAGTTTGCGGGCCACTTTCGGCGCGGTCAGGCCCTTGCCTGCTGCAACGTCCCATGATGTCCATTCATTTGCCAATTCCGGTCCTCCATGACCGAAATCTCAGCTGTTACGGCTCTTGGCTGTCGATTTCCTTGAAATGATCCCGAATGTCCTGCATCGATTTCTTCTCGGCCTTCAGCCGGGTGATTGTCGCTAATCGTTCAAATACGTCCTCGCCAAAGAGGCGATGACCGCCCTTGGTCCACCGTTTCTCTCGCAACAGGCCCATAGTGGCGTAGTTGTGGATGGTTTGGCGGCTAACGCCGGCGTATTCCACGACCTCACCGATCCGGTACAGCTTGGGTGGAATCGCCGGTTTGGTGTCCTTGCCCATGAAGTCGTTGTCTCGAGAAGTGCTTTCGGTTGCCCCCAATCCTCTCCCGCTGCGTTCGTCGATCAGAAGGAGATTGGTGGCTGTGCAAGTCATGTGTTTTACGTTTTACAAAACATATATGTCTTATCGTTGGAGACTGTCAAACGAAAACACTCAAACTTTGTAAAAAAAAGTGCTTCCATCGATGCTGTTTCGAAGCGTTATCTGGTCGGTCGCTTCATCTGTCTCGGAAAACAGCAATATATGGCATATCCAACCGCTCGATCTGTCCACATGTGGGTGCATGTGTGCACGGGTCGTCCCGGCCCCCCAGGGACCCCTGCCATTGGCCTCACCGGGCCCTTGTGCCCTGCCGCACCCACAATTGACCCTCGAGTCGTAGTTGCGTGGGCGAAGGCCCAGGCCCTAGAATACGCCGCTACGAGGTACCCACCGTGCGAGACCCACTGGCCATCCTGCTCCTCGCTGTCGTTGTAGCCCTGACGCCGGCGGCATGCCGCAAGCCAACGTCCGCGCCCCCGGCGCCGACGACGCAAGCGACCGAACCGACCTCTGCGCCCGCGACATCCCCCGCAACCGCGCCAGCCCCGGCCGCGACACCCCCCGCCGAGGCGAACGATCCAGCCGACGTCCCCGATACCCCCGTCGGACGGGCCCGACAGGCCCTGGCCAAGGGCGACGCCACGCTGGCGGTTTCCATCTTGCGGCAGGCGGCCGAGGACCCGGCCGACGCCCAGACGCGTCAGGCCTTGGTGGACGCCCTGCTCGCCGCCGGCCAGCCGCGCGAGGCCGCGGCCGTCTGCCAACAGATCCTGGCCGACAACCCTGACGACGTGACGGCCCTTTACAACCTGGCCGTGGCCAAGATGCGGCTGAACCGCTTCCGACAGGCCCAGGAACATCTGGAACGGGCCCTGGAGCTAGACCCCGGCCACGCGCCCGCCCTCCACAACCTGGCGATAGCCTTGGAGGCCCAAGGCAAGACCTCCAACGCCCGTGACGCCTGGGTGGCCGTCCTTGCCGAGGACCGAACCAGCCCCGAAGCGCACAGCCGCCTCGGCGTGATCCTGATGGAGCTAAAGGAGTTCGAACAGGCCTTCGTCCATCTTCGGGCCGCCGCCGCCGACCGGCACGACGACGCCGACGCCTGGGTAAACCTGGCCGCAGCCGCCCGGGCCACCCATCGCTACGGGTACGCCGCAGTCGCCCTGCGAAAGGCGGCCGAAATCGACCCCGGTGACCCGGTGACATGGGCCTCCCTCGGTGATACGCTCTTGACGATCTACCACGCCGGCGGCGGAGACATTGGCGCACTTCGAGAGGCCGTCGCCGCTTGGCGAGCCAGCTTGGCCCTGGACGCCGACCAACCGCGCCTGCAAGAGGCCGTTCGCACCTATCAATCGACACTGGACCCCACCCCGGCCACGCAGCCGGCGTGAGATGAGGACGCCCATGGACCTTCGCCAGTTCGTCCAAACGCCCCGCCTGACCGACGGCGCCTGGGGCACCCAGCTGCAATCGCTGGGCCTGCCGGCCGGTGCATCGCCGGAACTATGGAACACCGAGAACCCCGACGCGATCCGCCGCGTGGCCCAGAGCTACGTCGATGCCGGTAGCGACGTCATACTGACCAATACCTTCGGCGCCAACCGATTCATCCTGGCCCAGCATGGCGCGTCCGACCGCGTGGCCGAACTGGCCGAGGCCGGAACCGCCCTGAGCCGGGCCGCCGCCGGTGAGAGCGTGAAAGTCTTCGCGTCGATCGGCCCGACCGGAAAGATCGTGATGATGGGCGAAGTAGGCGAGGAAGAACTCTCTGACGCCTTCGCCGACACCGCCCGAGGCGTCGCCCGCGGCGGGGCCGACGCGATCGTCCTGGAGACCTTCAACGAGCTCGACGAGGCGATGCTGGCGCTGGAGGGCGTTCGCGGCGCGTGCGATCTGCCGGTGGTGGTGTCGATGACGTTCACCTCCGGGCCGGACCAGGCCGCCACCATGATGGGCAACACGCCGGCCGACCTGGCCCGAACGGCCGCTCGGCACGGGGCCGCCGCCGTGGGCGCCAACTGCGGGGCCGGGCCCGACCGGATCCTCAACGTGGCGGAGTTACTCGCCAAAGCGACGGATCTGCCGATTTGGCTCAAGGCCAACGCGGGCCTCCCCGTGGTCGTCGACGGCAAGACCACCTTCCCGATGTCGCCGGCCGACTTCGCCGGCCACGCGCCGCGCATGATCGAAGCAGGCGCGAACTTCATTGGTGGCTGCTGCGGAACGACCCCCGAGCACATTCGGGCCGTTCGAGAAACGCTCGACGCGATGGGCTAGAGCAACTCGAGCAGTTCGACCGGATGGGCGATTAGTGTGTCGGCGCCGGCGGCAGTGAGTTCGTCGGCCCCCCGAAACCCCCACAACACTCCCACTGCGACGAGCCCGCCGGCCTTGGCGGTTTCCACGTCGGTATTGGTGTCGCCGACGTACAGAAACTCCGACCGGTCGAGCCCCATCTCGCTGCACAGGTTCTTCAGTCCGGTCGGATCGGGCTTTGCGGGTGTGGTTTCACTGACGCCTAGAACGACCTGGAACTTCCAGTGCGGCAGCAGCTCGGCCACGCACAGTTCGGTGAAGTCGTGGGGTTTGTTGGACAGGATGCCCATTGCCACGCCGCGAGCTTCCAGAGCGTTGAGCATCTCGGGCACGCCGTCGTAGGGCCGTGTTCGTTCGGCCCATCGCTTGGCGTATTCGGCCCGCATGCCGTCGATCAGTTGCCGGGCGAGGTCGTCATCGCCCTCGGCCGCGGGGGCCGCCCGACGGACCAGAACGGTCAGGCCGTTGCCGACGAAGGTCTTGTAGGCCTCGACCGGATGGGTGGGCAGACCGTGCCTCTCCAGCGTGCGGTTCATGGAATCGGCCAGATCGGCCAGCGTATCCAGCAGCGTCCCGTCCAGATCGAAGCAAACGCCCTTGATGCTCATGGTGGGTGCGGCCCTTCCGACCAGCAAGCGAAACGGGCTAGCCGATGTCCATTCCCATCAGGAACTCGGCGTTGCTCTGGGTCTTCTTGAGGCGCGAGACCAGCAGTTCCATGGCGCCGACAGGATCCATGTCGGACATCACCTTCCGCAGCGCCGAGACGAGCTTGTGCTCGTTCTCCTCCATTAGCAGCTCTTCCTTTCGGCTGCCGGAGCGGCTGACGTCAATCGCGGGCCACACGCGACGGTCGACCAGGCGGCGGTCGAGGTGAAGCTCGCTGTTACCGGTGCCTTTGAACTCTTCGAAGATTACCTGGTCCATTCGGCTACCGGTTTCGATCAGAGCGGTCGCGATGATGGTCAGCGACCCGCCCTCTTCGATGCACCGGGCCGCCCCGAAGAATCGCTTGGGCGCCTGCAGGGCGTTGGCTTCGACGCCGCCGGTGAGGATCTTGCCCGACGCCGGCGCCAGGGTGTTGTAGCCCCGGGCCAATCGCGTAATGCTGTCCAGCAGAATCACCACGTCCTTACCGTGTTCGACCATGCGACGGGCCTTGCTGGTGACCATATCGGCGATCTGAACGTGGCGGGTGGCGGCCTCATCGAAGGTCGACGAAATGACCTCCGCCTTAGTGCACGTTCGGCGGAAGCTGGTGACCTCTTCGGGCCGTTCGTCGATCAGCAGAATGATGACGTTGGCGTCCGGATGGTTCTCGCCAATGGCGTTGGCAATCTTCTGCAGCAGAATGGTCTTGCCCGTTCGCGGCGGCGCCACGATCAGCATTCGCTGGCCGAAGCCCACCGGCGTGATCAGGTCCATCACCCGCATGGAGACCTCTTCGCCCGTGGTCTCCAGGTGGACCCGCTTGTCGGGGTGCGTGGGGGTCAGGTCCTCAAAGGCTTTGACGCGATGGACCTTGTCCGGCTCATCGAAATTAATGGCCTCGACCCGCAGCAACGCGAAGTACTTCTCGGACTCCTTGGGGGGGCGAATCTGACCGGCGATGATCTGTCCCTGCTGCAGGCCGAACCGGCGAATCTGGCTGGGCGACACGTAGATGTCGTCCGGGCTGGGCAGGTAGTTGTAGTCGGGGCTTCGCAGGAAGCCGAACCCGTCCGGGAGTATCTCCAGTACGCCCTCGCCGTACATCAGGCCGTCGCGCTGCACCCGGGCCTTGATCAGCCGGAAGACCAATTGCTGCCGGGTCAAGCCGGCGGCGTCCTCGATGTCTTCTTCCTTGGCCAGCTCGTGGAGCTGGGTGATTTCCATCTGCTGGAGGTCCTTGATGTGCAGGTCGCCCTTCTTGACCCGCTCATACTTGGCGTGCATTTCCTTGTCGAAACTGGCGATGCCCCCGGCGTCGTCATCGGCCGGCGCGTCGGCATCAGCCTCGGCCTCGGCAGGCGCATCGTCTTGGCTGGGCTCGACAGGCTCTTCCGGAGTGTCAGGGACCTCAGGGGCCTCGACGGCATCGTCGTCGCGGACCGCGCCCAGCACTTCGTCCATGGCCTCTTCGGCCGCGGAGATGTCCTGGGAATCTTCGGCGGTCTCAACCGCTTTGGTCTCCTTGGTTGCCTTCTTACGCGTTCGCTTTTTCTTTGCTTCAGCCATCGTGGTGATCTGCCATCCTAGAATGTGGTCACGTCAGGGGTCCGCCGGTGTCGGGGTGGTCCTCTACGCTGTGGGCCGCGGCGCCATCATCCGTGTGGGCCCGGGCTGCGGGTGGGAATACTCCAGTACGACTGGTCCGTGTGTCGTTGCGTGGTCGGGCCGATTCGGCCGGCCCGGGTGATCACGAGTAAGAGCCTGCCTTACTGGTGGTTACTGGTGACAATCCGATTCAGAAGGTCTCGGACGTCGTGTGCAAAGGTGGGCTCACTCGCGTGGTTACTGAGGATATGGTCGCACATCTGCCGTTTCCTGTCTACATCAAACTGGAGCTTTTCTCTGGCGGCCAACGTCGCGGCGTCCCACCCGCGCTGCAACTCAACGCGCTCCAGCCGCACCGGCAATGGCGCGTCGACAAAGACCGTGGTCGTACACAGCTCCTGCCAACCGGCCTCGAACAGGACCGCCGCGTCCAGCACGATCGCCTCGTGAGAGGACTCCCGGGCGGCGCCGATCTCCCGTTCGATCTCGCGACGGATGCGCGGGTACAGAATGGCCGTCAGCGCCGCCAGCTCATCCTTGTCGGCAAAGACAATCTCCGCCAATGCCGAGCGGCTGACCTCCCCGGCGGCGTCGAAGACCTCGGCGCCCCAGCGATCCTCGACCTCCCGGCGTACCTTGCCCTGGTGCAGCAGCGCGTGACCCAGCGCGTCGGCGTCGATCACGGCGCACCCTTGCGCCGCCAGCTCCGTTGCCACCGTGGTCTTGCCGGCGCCAATGCCGCCAACCAAGCCGATGACCGGGATGTCTGTCGATGTCGTTGCCATGGGTGAACGGCGCATTGTCCCCGCGCCCGGGCGGAAATCAACCCCTGCTCGCGGTCAACTTTTCCAGGGCGTCGGCCAGACGAGTCACGTCCGCCGGATCGTGGGCCGCCGACAGGCTAATGCGCAATCGGCTCGAGCCCGGCCGCACCGTCGGCGGGCGAATGGCCGGGGTGAAGAAGCCCTCGTCCAGCAACCGGCAGCTGGCCGCCAGCGCATCGGCCGGCGACCCGATGACGACCGGAATGATCTGCGTGGTGGAGTTCAGCGTGTCACAGCCGCTTGCGTGTAATCGATCGCGCAGCCCCGTGGCCATTTCCAGAAGTCTGGCGCGGCGCTCGGGTTCGTCGCGAACGATATCCAGCGCTCTCATCGCGGCCGCACAGATCATCGGCGGCAATGCGGTGGTGTAGATGAAGCTCCGCCCGGTGTTGCGAATCACGTCGATCAGCGCTGTCGGCCCGGCCACGAAGCCTCCCAACCCCCCCACCGCCTTTGACAGCGTGCCGACCACCGCATCCACGCAACCTTCCACGCCCGCCAACTCCGCGGCGCCGCGGCCATGCTCCCCCAACACGCCGGTGGCGTGGGCTTCATCGATCAGTAACCGCGCCTCGAAGCGATCCTTCAGTTCGACCAGTTCCGGAAGCGGGGCCACGTCCCCATCCATCGAGAACAGCGAGTCGGTCACGATCAGACAACGCCTGTGCGCCGCCCGGTGGCGGGTCAGCAATTGCTCGGCCCGGTCCAGGTCCCCGTGGGCGTAGGTCCGCACCGCCGCGCCGCTGCCGCGGGCGGCGTCCAGGATGCTGGCGTGGTCGAGCTTGTCGCACAGGATCAGGTCGCCCTCGCCGGCCAGGGCGCCGATGGCGACCCGATTGGCCTGCCAGCCGGTGGCCGTCACGATGGCTGATTCGGTCCGCTTGAACTCGGCCAGGCGATCCTCCAACGCCTGATGCGCCTCGGTGGTTCCGCACACTAGCCGCGAGGCCCCGGCCCCCACCCCCCATCGCCCGATCGCTTCGATGGTGGCGGCTTTGACGGACTCATCCCCGGCCAGGCCCAGATAATCGTTGCTGCACAAGCAGACCAATTCGCGCCCGTCAACGGTGACGGTGGGCCCCACGGGCGAACTCAGCACCGCCGGCTTGCGGAGCAGATCGGCCGCCGCCAGGTCATCCAGCACCTGCTGCATGTCGCACCAATCGGTCATGTGAGCATTCTTCCCGAAAGCGCCGCCCGCATCAATACGCTGGCCCGCCGTGTTCCGCCCAGACCCACTGAACGCCGACCAGAATCATTTCCCTTGAAACCCCTCCCGTACGCCAATATCCTGGTACAACGATACTAGCCTCAGGGACTCGGACCAGGACTATGCACGAGAAAGTCATCGGCGACGGCATCACATTTGACGACGTTCTGCTCGTCCCCGCGCGGTCGAACGTCGGGTTGGACACGCTGGATCTGTCCACGCGACTAACCCGCAGTATTGAACTGAAGATTCCGTTGGTCTCCTCACCGATGGACACCGTCACCGAGAGCGCCCTGGCCATTGCGCTGGCCCAGGAGGGCGGATTGGGCATCATTCACCGGAACCTGTCCATCGAGGCCCAGGCCCGCGAGGTCGCCAAGGTCAAGCGGTCCGAGAACGGCATCATCACCGACCCGGTCACGCTGCCGCCGAGCGAATCCACGGGAACCGCCCGCCGCCTAATGGCCGAGCAGAATATCTCCGGCATCCCGATCGTTGACGGCCAGAAGTTGGTCGGCATCCTGACCCGGCGCGACATGAAGTTCCTCGGCGGAGACACCACCGTCGATCAGGTTATGACGGGCAAGAACCTGGTGATCGCTCCGCCGGATACCTCGCTCGATGAGGCCGAGCAAATCCTCAACCAGCATAAGGTCGAGAAGCTCCTGCTGGTCAACAAGGCCGGCAAGTTGGCGGGCCTGATTACGATGCGGGACATCGAGAAGCTCCGCCAGTTCCCGCTCAGTTGCAAGGACGACCGCGGCCGACTGCGTGTGGGCGGGGCTGTCGGCGTATTGGACTTCGAACGCGTCGAGGCGCTGATCGCCCAGGACGTGGACCTGATCGTGGTCGACACCTCGCACGGCCACAAGGACGTGGTGATCGACACCGTCCGGCAGATCAAGGCCTCGCACACCATCGACGTGGTGGCCGGCAATATCGCCACCGCCGACGCCGCCAAGGATCTCATCGACGCCGGCGCCGACGGGCTGCGGATCGGCATCGGCCCGGGCGCCATTTGCACGACCCGTATTATCACCGGCGTAGGCGTCCCGCAGATGACGGCGATCAGCGATTGTGCCCGCCTCGGCGACGCCGCGGACGTACCGGTAATGGCCGACGGGGGCATCCGACACAGCGGCGACATCACCAAGGCCATCGCCGCCGGGGCCTCCTGCGTCATGCTCGGCAGCCTCCTGGCCGGGCTGGATGAATCGCCCGGCCGACTCGTGATCTACAAGGGACGACGGTTCAAGACCTATCGCGGCATGGGCTCGGTGGACGCCATGCTGGCCGGCTCGGCCGACCGTTACGGCCAGGCCGAAACCAACGGCCGACTGGTGCCCGAAGGTGTTGAAGGGCGCGTGCCCTACCGCGGCCCGTTGGGCGACTTCATCTACCAACTGATTGGCGGCCTCAAGAGCGGCATGGACCATTGCGGCACGGACACCATCGAACAACTGCGCACCCAGGCGAAGTTCCTGCGGGTCTCGGCGGCCACGCTCGCCGAGAGTCACCCCCACGATATCGCCATCACCCAAGAAGCGCCCAACTACTCCACCTGGCGCACCGACGAGCAATGACCCCGCCTCCAAGCCACGCGCGACCGACGCGGGTCATTGAGGGACGTACCATGAACCACAAATGGATGATCATTCTGGCCGCCACGGCCGCCCTGGCCGTCGGCTGCAACGACGACATCGACCCCAGCGGATCGGGAAGCCCGGTGATGAACTTCCTCTTTGCCGACAACGTCGGCACGAGCCGGTCCCTTCCGGATACCGGCTTCGATGAAGCCTACCAGGCCGCCCGGGCCGTGATGAGCCAGCGATACACCATCGCCGAAGCCGACCCGGACTCCGGGCTGATCCGCGGCGAAACCGTCTTCCTCGGCGCCACCCGCGACCGCATCCTGGGCTCCTCGCCCGGCCGACGCGTACCCATGGTCAAGATCCGCCGCCGCGGCGGGCGGGTTGAAGCGGTTGCCTCCGTGGCCATCCAACGGCAAGGCTCGGCCATGTTCCGCCAGTACGAGCCCTACGAGGAAAACTACGACTCCATCCCCAACAAGACCCCCGCCGCCGCCGACGCAGCCACCACACCCGACCAGAACGACGTCTGGGAAACCCAAAGCTACGACCACACCGCCGAGAACGAGATTCTCAACGACATCGAACGCGCCCTCCAACGGGCCAACGACGACTGACCCCCCTCCCCCGCGCAAAACGCAAACGCCCCGCGCAGAATACAAGCGCGGTGGGTTCCCCAACCCACCGCGCCTATCGACAGTCCACGAGTTGGTGGGTCGGGAGACCCACCAACCTAGAAGCTTGGCGCCCGCCTCCCCTACCCGCTACCGACGCAACGGCGCCGAGATCGCGCTATCTTCCCACGCCATCTGCGACTCCTGGGCCTGCCGCTGATACCTTTGGGCCAGCGGGATATACGTCAGCCGACCTTCCACCTTCCGGAAGAAGTTCTGGGCCATCTTCACGCGCCCAGCCACCTCGCCGCGACGGTAGTATGTCACCTGGTCGCCGGTCTGGACCGGCGTGCCGAAGTACTCGGCGAAGATCGCGACCATCTGGTCGTACTGCGACGCGTCGGCGTAGACCAGGACCTCAAAGAACTCGTGATCGTTGAAGCCGTAAAACAACCGATACGCCTCGACCGCCTCGGCCAGGCCCTCGCCTTCAGCCGGGCCGAAGGTCATCTCGTCATTCTCACGCCGGTACCGGATCAGGTGCAGGTTCCGGCACGTGACCACCATCTCGTCGGTCGGCGCCTTTTCCTCGCAGATGCAGTCGTCGTCGGTGGGGGCATCGGCGTCCTCGGCCTCCCATTTGATGTCCCGGAACCCCTCATCCCAAGACAGTTCCTCATCCTCACAGGCCGGCAGGACCATCGCCACGAGGCCCAGACAGACCAATAGCATTAGATGCTTCATTTGCCACTGTTCAACGTCAGCGACTTTGGGAATAGGTGTGCGTGAACGCTAAGTCACAG
>CAYRZU010000024.1:0-41212 GCA_964428895.1 uncultured Planctomycetaceae bacterium | reverse complement strand
GTGACTTAGTTCAACGCCCACGGATTACCATTGTCGCTGACGACGTACAGGCGACAAGCACCGAGTGAAAGGCAAGGGGTGGGTGACCCTTCGCAAGACGACCGAAGGCAAGTACGAAGTGAGCATCACCTACTCGGGCAAGTACACGAAGTCCACGATCTACTTTGGCGAGAAGTTCAAGGGCGGCGTGAACGGCTTCAAGGCGGATTCCTAAACGAGCTACGGCTGCAACGGCGTCGACTTCTTTCGGCCGATGACGGTGAAGTCGTTGGGGAGGTAGTCGTCGACGATGCGCCACTGGCAGTCGAAGCTCTTCAGGATGTGGCGGACCTCGTCGGGGTCCCAGTAGAAGCAGTCGCCGTAGCGGCGGCTCTCGCGGGCGTGCAACAGGTTGAACATCAGCGTGATACCCGTCAAGGTGAGCAATCGCTCAATTTCCCCGGGTAACGATTCTCGATTGCGCCCGGAGTCCAGGTTGAACACTCCCGAGGCGTAGACGATGTCGAAGGGGCCGTCAAGGCTGGGGCCCCTGCCGAAGAGGTCGGCGCTTTGGAATTGCCCGTTGGGATGGCGCCGTTGGGCTTCGGCGATCACCTTTTCAACTACATCGACGCCCAGGTAGTCGACGGTAATCTTGCGACTATTCAGAAATGTCCACAGGTCGCCAGCGCCACATCCGACATCGAGCAGACTTCGGCCTTTCAGGTCAAGTTGGTCGATCAACACCTGAAAGCGGGCCTGCTGGCTGTAGGCGTCGGCCCAGTCGGCGATTTCAAAGCCCGGCCGGTCGGGGTCGACCCGGGGCTCGTAGTGGCGATGGATGAGGTCGTCGTTCACGGTCAGGACAGGTCGGGCGTCTCGGTATACAGCTCGGCCCGATCGATCAGGTCATCATAGAACGGCTGGCCGCCCAAGGCCACACACCAGGGGTAGATCGCGCCGCGAGAATCCCAGAAGTCTATCTGAGTGACCTGATAGTCCAAGGCGATTTGACCGACCGTTCGGTCGACAACGTCGGTCTCGAGTTGGCGGACACGATGAGAGAGCTGGCGGATCTCGGGGCTCTTCGGATCGATCTTGGCCAGGTCTCGCCGTTGACCGTTCAGCAGGTCGATTTGCTCGAACGTGGGGCCCAGGGCATCTCGCTGCCAGGCCTCTCGCCCGTGTTCGGTCGAGAACTGATCGAGGCGTCGGGCGGATTGGCCGGCCACATCCTGATACTCCCGTGCCAATGCGGATGCGGGCAGTTCACTGCGACCAAAGGCGCACGCCAGATGCTCAGGGAGACATATGGGAGTTTCGATTGCCGCCATTCGATCCAGCAAATGGAAGCGGATTCGCATGAGCGGGCCGATGGGTTGGCCCAGAAGATCGGCATCGACGAGCCCGCGATGCAGGGCGTGGGCGGAGGGCATGTAGGTCGAACCGTGGTAGGGCACGACCAGCCCGGCGCCGCCGCCACTGACGCGAGCTTGGAGGACCAGCAGCGGGGCCTTGCCGGCCAGAGAGCCGATCCCCTCCGCTTGCATCGCATCGATGGGCAAATGGCCGTCCGCGAGGTCGAACTGGCGGTCGGCAATTCGGATGGCCTTGCCATCGAGGAAGACCTCGGCGCGGACGCGATGGCCGGCGTGCTCGAGCGTGCCGAAGAACGGTAGCTCGCCGGCGGAGGTGTCCAGCGGGTGCAGGCCGGTGGCGCTATCGGCCATGGCCTGGTTGTAGATAGCGGCGGCCTCATCGTACCGGTGGACGAACAGGTCCAGCAGTTCGGTTGCGGCGGGGTCGGCGCCAAGGGCGAACAACTGCGACGCCAAGGCCACGTCGACCCCGGAGTCAGCCGGCAGGTAGGCCTTCATCCAGTCCTGGTACAGGCAGGGCAAGGGCCCATCGGCGTGGCGGCCCAAGAGGTCTTGAAGTCGGGTCCGTTCGGCGGCGAACCAGTCGGTGATCCGCTGTTGAGCGTCGGCCGATGGGAACCGCGTGCGCATGTCCTGATCGGCGCGATCCAACATCTCGACCAGCAGATCGGCAAGCTCCGCGACGGACAGATCGGCGATGAGGCGATGGTGATCGCGGTCGCCGGCGTAGCTGGGGCCGATTAGTTGCCAGTTGTCGCCCGGGGAGTAACGGTCGAATAGCTCGTCGACCGTCACGTCCAGTCGGCGGGCCAGAGCGGCAGTACTCATACCGGTGTAACGCTCCCATTTGCGGACCTCCACGGGCTGTCGACCCAGGAAGTCGGAGTAGAACAGGGCCGCTCCCCAGTCGGCGCCGCCCGAGCCGTGGTAGCGTTCCATTGCGAAGTGGAGGGGGTCTTCGGGGGCGCAGCCAACGGCGGTGAAGGCGACATCAATGTCCTCAATGAAATGCCGGACGGAGTGTCCCTTGCGGGCGACGGCCTGACACTTAGGCAGAGCGTCCCAGAGACTGTGGCAGTTCTGGTCGATGCTGAACATGATTGGCCGGTTAGGTCCGTTCAGGGCGAGAGGGATCCAACGCTTCGCTCAGCAGCTCTTGCCCGATCACGCCGCGATAGAGGAACTGCACGGGTGATTCCAGGCACAGGTCGTCGATGTCGCCTGCGTCGTTGACGGCAAAGAACACGCGGAGGATCTTTCCGCCGCGGGTGTGAACCAGAACGGGATCGTCGCAGTCGGTGTGGCTGTCGTACCAGCCGAACCGGCGAGCGGCCAGGACGGCCGATGCGGCCGAGCCGGTTCCGCAGGCGAGCGTCTCTCCCTCCACGCCGAACTCCCAGGTCCGCATGGCGATTTCGTTTTCGCCGAGGACCTGGACAAAGTCCGCATTGGCGCCGCGCGGGAAGAACATTTCATGGTGGCGCAGCGCCGGGCCGAGGCCAGCTACGTCGGCGGTCTTAATGTCGTCCACGAACGTCACCACGTGCGGAATGCCAGTGATGACGAAGTCGCAAGGAACCGTCTGGTCGCCGACGGGTACGGCCAGATCGGTCTGCAAGCCCTCCGGCAGGGCGATGCAGACGCGGGTGTAGTCGTCGCCGTGCTCGCCGCGGACAACCCCGGCGGGGGTCAGCACGCGGACCTCGCCGGCGGGGACATGGCCCATCATGGTCGCCCAGTAGACAAAGCACGCAGTGCCATTGCCGCACAGCTCGACCTCGGAACCGTCCCATTCGAAGATGCGAGCCCCGGTATCGGCGACGCCCTCGACCTCGGCCTGGTTGCAGAAGATCACGCCGTCGGCGCCGATGCCGACATGACGCTCGCACAGCGTATGGGCGAAATGGCCCACCCGCTCGGGGTCGTTGATGATTAAGTCGAACTGCCCCTGGCAGTTGTCGATGCAGACGAAGTCATTCCCCGCAGCGGAGAGCTTCCAGAAGTCAATGGGATCGAACATAGGTGAACCACTATAGCCGGTCGGATGGGCCAATTCAAAGACGGCCACGCCAGGCCATAGAGAAAGGCGACTGACGGAAGTCAGTCGCCTATATCCACTACCTGAAACAGCCCGGAAGGCACTGCGGCCGAGAGGAGTCGAACCTCCACCTCCCTAAGGAGACAGGCACCTGAAGCCTGCGCGTCTGCCAATTCCGCCACGGCCGCGGGTCGGGCGATGGCCCGAGTCGGAGCAGTATACTCTGTCGGTCAATCAAGTCAAGCGGCATCAGGACATGTGCCAGCCGCCGTCGACGCGGAGGGTCTGGGCGGTGACGTAATCGTTGCCGACGAAGTAGAGGACGGCCTGGGCGATGTCGTTCGGGCCGCCGGGGCGTTTGAGGGGCACCTGGGCAAGAACGCGATTCTGGTCATCCTCGGAGCGATCGTCTTCCCACATGATGGCGCCGGGGGCGACGGCGTTGACACGGATGTTGCGTTTGGCCAGGGCCTTGGCGGCCGATTTGGTCAGGGCCTGCAGGGCGGCCTTGGACGCACAATAGGCCGGATAGCCGCCCCAGCCCTTCTCGGCGGCGATGTCGGTAATGTTGACGATCAGGCTGCCCTCGGCCATCAGGGGCAGGGCATGGCGGATGCACAAAGCCGGGGCGCGAGCGTTGACGGCCATCTCGGCGTCCCATTGCTCGGCGGTGAGGGAATCGAGCGGGGTATGGTTGTAGACAGCCGCGCAGTTGACCAGGACGTCCAGGTGGCCGTAGGCGCCCGCGATCTGCTGGAAGAGGCGCTCAATCTGGCCCGGGGCGCGCAGGTCGGCCTGGAAGCGTTCGGCCTGGCGCCGGGTGGTGTGGCGAATGTGCCGGGCCAGTTCGGCTGCGGCGTCGCCCGAGCGCGAATAGTGAATGGCGACATCGGCGCCGCCCGCCGCGAGCGCCTCGACAATGGCCCGACCGACTCGCTTGGCCGAGCCGGTGACCAGCGCAACCTTACCCGTCAGTTCCATGGGCTCAACAATATACGATCAGACCCGTACTTTGAACTTCTGGTTGGCCTTAACGGTCAGGCAAAACTCCTTCAGCAGGTCGGCCGACCGGTCGGCGTCTCGCAGGTCGATCATTTCAATGGCGGTGTGGATGTATCGCGTGGCGATGCTCACCACGGCGCTCGGCACGCCGCCGATCATGGAGTACACGGGCAGCGCGTCGGTGGCGCCGGTGGTCAGGAAGGCCTCGACCTGCAGGGGAATGTCCTTGGCCTTAGCGACGTCGCGAAGCTTCTTAGTCAGCACAGGGTGATTCTCGCGACCGAGCTGGATGGTGGGCCCATCGCCGATGGCGGTCTTGCCGTGCTGGGCCTGGTTGACGCCGGGGGTGTCGGTGGCGTGGGTGACATCGACGGCGAAGAACGCGTCCGGTCGGATGTTGAAGGCGTTCATCATGGCGCCGCGCATGCCGACCTCTTCCTGAACGCAGCTCGTTGCGAACACGGCGCAGTGCAGTCGTCGCCGGGCTGGGGCCAATCGTCGGATCACTTCTGCGGCGACCCAGGCGCCGATGCGGTCGTCGAACGCCCGTGCGACGGCCACCTGGCGGTTGAGCATCTCGAAATCATCGACGAGGGTCACGTGGTCACCGATGGCGACCTTCCGCTTGACCTCTTTCTCGTCCTTGGCGCCGATGTCGATGTAGATCTCGTGAATCTGGGCCGAGTCCTTGCGGTTGAGCATCGATGCGCCCACCACGCCGCGGACCATGCCCTTGGCGGTGTGGATGTTTACCCGTTTGGCCTGCATCAGCGGCGGGTGCACACCGCCGACGCGCTGGACGTGGATGAACTTGCCGGCGATGTGCTTGACCACCAGGCCGATTTCGTCCATGTGGCCGTCGATGACGACCTTCGTGCCGGCGCGCGGCTTGAGCACCGCGATGGCGTTTCCGTAGGTGTCCGTGGTGATCTCGTCGGCGAACTTCTTGACGTAATTGACCCACAGCTTCTGGCCGGCAGACTCATGGCCGCTGACGGTGGGGGTGGTCAGGAGCTTCTTGAGAAACGTTAGCGAACCTCGTTCCATGGTGATGTCCTTTGGGCGACTAGATCTTCACGCGGAAGGTCTCATTCTTTTCAATGTTCAGGCAGACGGCCGTCAGTAGGTCGGTCGTCCGGTCGACGTCGGTCAGGCTCGCCACTTCAATGGCGGAGTGAATGTATCGCGTTGGGATGCCAATAACGGCCGAAGGGATGCCGCCGACGTCCATGTAAAAGCTGGAGGCGTTCGTGCCATGCCCTTCGTCGTGCGGCATGATCTGCAGAGGGATCTTGGCGGCCTTGGCGTGTTCCCGGAAGCGGCGCACGATTTCGGGGTGATGCTCACGGCCGATGTAGATGGTCGGCCCCTTGCCGAGCTTGATGACGCCGGCCTTGGTTGGGTCCACGCCGGGATGGTCCGTGCAGATGCCGGATTCGATGGCGATGGCGACGTTCGGCCGCAGGTTAAAGGCCGTCATCATCGCCCCGAAGATGCCGACTTCTTCCTGCACGGCGCTGTGGGCGATGACGCAGCACTGGAGTTCGTCGCGCTTCTCGGCAAGCAGGCGTAAGGTCTCGAGGGCGGCGAAAGCGCCAATGCGGTCGTCAAAGCCCCGAGCGACGGCAGCATCGTCGGTGAGCATTTCAAAATCGCCCACGCAGGTGATGGGGTCGCCTATGGCCACACGTTTGCGGGCGGCCTTTTCGTCCGGGGCACCGATGTCGATGGCCAACGTATGCATCTCGACCTTTTCGGGTTTGGCGTCCTTCTCGGCCTCCAAGTGCGGGGGGATGGCCCCGATCACACCGAGGATAGGCCCGTTCTTGGTGTGAATGTGCACTCGCTTGGCGGGTAGGCGCTTGGCGGCCTGGTAACCGATCGACTGGAAATAGAGAAAGCCTTCCTCGTCGATGTGCTTGACCATGAGGCCGATTTCATCGCAATGGCCGTCCAGCACGACAACGGGCTTGGCCTTGGGGTTCAGCACGGCCATGGTGTTGCCGTACTTGTCAGAGGAGACCTCGTCGGCGAACTCAAGAGCGTAGTTGCTCCAGACACGCTGGCCGGGGGCTTCGAACCCGCTCGGCGTGGGCGTATTCATGAGCTGTCGCAGAAAGTCGAGCGATTGCTCCCGCATGGGCGTCTCCTCGGGCGTTAGATCTTTACGCGGAACTCGTCGCCTTTCTTGACGCTCAGGCAGGTTTCGGTCAGCAGGTCGACGGTTTGCTGGAGGTCCTTGAGACTGATCATCTCAACGGTAGAGTGCATGTAGCGAGTGGGAATGCCGATCACCGCGCTCGGCACGCCGCCGACGGCAGAATAGATAGCCATCGCATCCGTACCGCCGGAGGTGTTGAAGGCTTCGATCTGCAGCTTGATCTTCGTGGCCTTGGCGGCGGCTTGGAGGCGGTCGGTCACGGAGGGGTGGTTCTCACGGCCGATGCTGATGGTTGGGCCCTCACCGAGCTTGACCTTCCCGTGCTGAGCGGCGCTGATGCCGGGCGAGTCGGTCGCGTGGGTCACTTCCACGACCAGTGCCGCATCCGGGCGGACATTAAAGACGTTCATGGTGGCGCCCTTGAGGCCGACCTCTTCCTGTACGCTGCTGCAGGCGACCAGGCAGGCATCCAGCTTGCGGGGGTCGGCCTTGGCCTGGCGGAGTACTTCGATGGCCGCCCACGTACCGGCGCGGTTGTCGAACGCCCGGGAGACGGCAACATCATCCGTCAGCAGCTCGAATTCCTCTTCGAAGGTAATTGGATCGCCCACGGAAACGCGTTTGGCGGCGGCTTTGCCGTCTTTGGCCCCGATGTCGATGGTCAGGTCGTGCATGGCGGGGGGTTTGTCTTCTTTGCCGCGGGTCAGGTGAGGCGCCACCGCGCCGATGACGCCGCGCACGATGCCCTTGCGGCCATGGATGTTGACGCGCTTGGACCGCATCAAGGGCGCCTGGACGCCGCCGATGGCCTGGAAGTGAAGGAATCCGTTATCGGCAATGTGCTTGACCATCAGCCCAATCTCGTCGGCGTGACCGTCCAGCATGATCACGGGTGAGCCCTTGGGGTTCAGAATCGCCAGCGCATTGCCGTAACTGTCGGTGCGGACCTGATCGGCAACCTTTCGGGCGTAATCGCACCAGAGCTTCTGGCCGGCCGCTTCGTAGCCGCTGGGGCTGGGGGTTGATAGCAGTGATTTCAGGAACTCCAGGGATTGCTTACGCATCGTTGGGCCTTTCGTTGCCGGGAAGGTCTTGGGAATGGCGCACGATAGCCAAACCGCCCTAGGCACGCAAGTTGGATGTTTGTAGGGGAAAAGGACTCGTTTTTCCGGTTACCACTTCTATGATGTATCCACTCTTCGGCGAGGTGCCGATGTGAAGGTGCAGATGCGAGTTCGTCTACGTGTCAAACTGGCGCTGCTGTTGCTGGCGGTGGCCGTGCTCCCGCTGGGGCTGGCCCTATTGGGTATTGTTGTCGGAGGACGGGGGTATCAGATCGGGGCCGTGGGGGCCAGCAAGCAAGCCGTTACCGAGGCCCAGGCCGCCAGTCTGGAGATATCTCTGCGCAAGGACATCGAGAAGCTTTCGCTGGCGTTGCAGGAGGATCCGGACGTGTTGTCGGAGTTGTGGCGGGAGTGGCGTGAGTTGCCCTTGCTGGAGCGGCAGGCGCTGGACGAGATATGGCGCACCCTAACCCAAGACGACTTCCGCATGGATGCTGTGTTGAGCAACCCCGTCTCCGCCCGGTTACGACAGTTCCAAAACGGCGATCCCCGGGCGATGGAGATGTTGGTGACGGATGTTCACGGGCAACTCATCGCGGCCACCAATCCCACAGAGGATTACTACCAAGCCGACGAGACCTGGTGGCAGGAGGCCTACGCCGACGGGGCCGGGGGGATCTTTATTTCGATCGGCTTCGATCGCAGTGTGCACATGTGGAGTGTGGACCTGTGTATTCCAGTGCTCGAAAAGGGGAAAGTGATCGGTGTGATCAAGGCCGTCATGGACATGTCGGAGTGGTTCCAGGGCAACTCCCCGATTATCGGCGCCGCCGATGCCGAGGGCTTCCTGATCGAAGCCGACGGGCGCATCGTCTGCCCGGTCCCTGGGGGCCACGAGCAGGTCCGGTACTTGCCTCAGTGGCGGGCCGACTGGGCGAGTCCGGCCGGCTGGCGGGAATGCGAGGGGGATATCATCCGCGCCCACGCGCCGGTGGTGCTTCCCAAGGAGATCGGCACGCTGCCTGTCAAGAGCCCGCAATGGGTGCTGGTGCTCCAACTGCCCAAGGCGGTGGCGTTGCAGGAGATCAACCGCCTGACGTGGTGGATCCTCATTACGGGTCTCGTCGCGATCCTGATTATCTTCCTGGCGGGCCTGTACGTGGTGGACAGGAGCATCGCGACGCGAATCCGGTCACTGGAGACCGCCGCTAGTACCGTTGCCGGCGGCGACCTCTCTCAGCGGGTTGACGTGCGCCGCTGGGCAAAGCACCTGCTCGGCCGAGACGAAGTGGACGACCTGGCCCACGAGTTCAATGCAATGGTCGACCGGGTGCAGGAATCGCACGATCGACTGACCGAAGCCAACGAACTGAAGGCCAATTTCATCAAGGTCGCGGGGCACGAACTACGAACACCGATCAGTTACATCCTGACCTTGCCGAAGCTGATGACTGGAGTGGAGGATGTCGACAAGCTTCGCAGGGGCATGGCGACAATGGAATCGAAGGCCCGTCGACTGAGCGACATCATCCAGTCCATGTTTAAGCTCATGCCCGAACAAGAGTACAGTGAGCATATCGAGTTGCGTGAGGTCGATCTCCACGAACTGCTGGAGGACATCTACCGCGACGTACTACCCTTCGTAGAGGAACGGCGTCAGCGCCTGATCATCGAGCCGACCGGGCCGATTCCGCTCATTCGGGCCGACAAGGACAAGCTGCGAGACATCATCGAGAACCTGGTCGGCAACGCCATCAAGTTCACACCGGACGGCAAGACGATTCGTATCCGGACTGCCAAAGAGCTCGGCGCCGAGGTGGCGATCAGCGTGATCGACGAAGGACCGGGTATTCCCGACGACGACCTCAAGAATATCTTCAATCCGTTCTTCTCGACCGGCGACGTGATGAAGCACTCCTCCGGAGCGATCGGGTTCCAGAAGCGCGGCATGGGGCTGGGCCTGGCGGTGGTTAAGCACTTCGTGGAAATGCACCATGGCGCCGTGCACGTGTCGACGGGCCCCGAGGGTAGCACGTTTACGGTGATCCTTCCGATTGATCCGGACGATCACTTGGTCGAGAAGCCGTAGCAGGTGGGGGAAGATTATAGGGGATGCGACTAGTCGCCGTCGCCGTTGTCGCGGGATTCATCAATCAAACGACGAACCGTATCCACGACTTCCTGAGGGTCAAAGGGCTTGGTGAAGAAGGCGTCGGCTCCGGCGTCGATGCCGGCGGAGCGGCTGTCGGCGGAATCCAAGGCCGTTATCATGACGATAGGCAAGTGGCGGCTGGCGTGTTTCTGTCGCAGATGGCGGCAACACTCGAAACCGTCCATCTCCGGCAGCATGATGTCCAGCAGGACCGCGTCGGCGGTGTGTTCCTCGGCGACTTGGACAGCCTGGGCGCCGTCGTAAGCCGAGACGGTCTCCATGCCGTGAATCTGGAGGAGTTCACACTCCAGTTCGTTCATCTCTTCGTCGTCTTCAACAACCATGACCAGAGGACGAGAGTCCATATAGACACGTACCTCACTTCCGCCGTCGTTCGGTCTGCAGGACGGCCCATACCGCCCATAGCCTCCTACAAACTCCGGAGGCAACCAGATACCTTATCGGCCTAGTCACCACAAGCGAGTATAATCCAAATTTATGATGTCGCCAAAGAATAGTCTTCTGCCGGCTGCGGACGAGGTCCGCCGCGCCGTCCTTGCCTACATCGGTCGGGCCTTTGAGGCCCGTCCTCCCGCGACGGTGGAACGGTTTTTGCCCCCCCCGGACGTGGACATCGGCGACTGGCTGATGGGTGATGTGGCCGAGCGGTCGCCGAGTGACCGGACCCAACTGGCGGAGGTCCGGAGCTTCGCCTTGCGGATCGGCAACGCCATGTACCCGAACATGAAGCTCCGTATTTCACGAACGCCCAATGGAGCCGGCGTCGTGTTTCATGTGGACGCCCACGACGCCATGCTTAGCGCCCCCGTTGGGTCGGCCGACCACGGACCCCTGCGAGAGCTCAAGAGCCACAACGCCCGATTGACCGCAGAGATCACTGAAGCGTGGGAGGCCGAGGGCCTGCTGACCGAACGGGCGTATTTGCGGCAGGCGATTCTGGCTTGTCGGGCCCGCGAGTCGATTGAACCGGACAAGGAGGCGGACTAGACTCACTTCGTCATGGACAGTTCCTTTCTCCAACGACGGTATCTGATCGGATTTGACTCCCGCCACTTGGGTCACATCTTTGCAGATGTGCTGATTATTGGTGGCGGGGCGGGGGGGCTACGGGCAGCCATCGAAGCGGCCCGTTACGGTGAGGTCATCGTCACGACCAAGGACAGCATCTCCGAGTCCAACACCAACTACGCCCAAGGCGGTCTCGCGGCGGCCATGGCCAAAGGCGACAGCATTGACGCCCACTTGGCCGATACCCTTGCGACCGGCTGCGGGTTGAACGACGAGGCGGTGGTCCGCGAAGTTGTCACCGCGGCGCCCGAGGCGATCCGGGAATTGGCTGAATGGCAATTGCCCTTCGATCTGGCCGAGGGCGAATTGGCGCTGGGCCGGGAGGGGGGGCATTCGGCCAATCGGGTCGTTCACGCCGCCGGCGACGAAACCGGCCGTATCCTGCAGGAGACCCTGATCGAACGGGCCCGGTCGATCGGTCAGATCAAGTTGTTCGATCAGTGCTTCGTGTTGGATTTGGTGACCGACCCGGCCGGGGGAGGTCTGGACGCAACCTGCATTGGCGCGTTGACATTTCATGAGCGTTACGGCCTGCAGTTGATCCTGGCCAAACAGGTCATTCTTGCCGCCGGCGGCGCCGGGGTGCTCTGGCGGGAGACCTCCAATCCGCTGATTGCAACAGCGGACGGCATGGCCATGGCTTTTCGTGCGGGAGCGACGATTGCCGACGCCGAATTCATGCAGTTCCACCCCACCACGTTGTATGTGGCCGGTTCAACGCGGTCGCTGATCTCGGAGGCAGTTCGCGGCGAAGGAGGGATGCTGGTCGACCGGGACGGTAACCGCTTCATGGACGATTATCATCCCATGGCCGAATTGGCCCCGCGCGATGTGGTCAGCCGGGCCATTCTCGAGCAAATGGTCCAACGAGGGACAACGCACGTCTACCTGGACGTCAGCGCCCTTGGCGCCGCGGGATTTGCAGCCCGATTCCCTTCGATTTCACAGAAATGCAGACAGTTCGGTATCCACCCGGGCACGGACCTGATTCCGGTCCATCCGGCGGCGCATTATATGATCGGTGGTGTCCGGGCCGACATCGACGGAAGGACCGACCTACCGGGCCTGTGGGCGTGCGGAGAGGCCGCGGCCACGAGCCTGCACGGGGCGAATCGCTTGGCCTCGAACAGCCTGACCGAAGCGCTCGTGCTCGGCGCACGGTGTGGACGGGCGGCGGGGGCGGCGGCGGCTGAGACGTCGGCCAAGCTCGGTCCATTCCCGATGCAATGGTCGGTGGACGAATCCGACCGGACCACGCTGGACCTGACCGATATCAGCAATTCCCTGCGATCGGTGATGTGGCGCAACGTGGGGATTAGTCGCCGCGGCGGCCGATTGGGCGAAACGCTGGAGATTGTGGGCTTCTGGGGACGATACGTGTTGGACAAGGAGTTCTACGATCCGGCCGGCTGGCAGATGCAGAACATGTTGACGGCGGCCTACCTGATCAGCGAATGTGCCCTGCGACGAACGGAAACGCGCGGGGTGCACTTCCGCGAGGACTTCCCTCAGACCGATCCGGATTGGCAGCGACATCAGGCCGTCCGACGAACTGAAGACCGACTGATTGTGGAATAGCCCCGCACTAGGAGACGCGAATGTCCGAGCAGAAGATTTCCCCGTGCCGCGAGCCCTGGAAAGGTACCATGACGGGCCGCGAGCGGTTTAACGCGCAGATGCACCACCAGCCGGTCGACCGATCGGTAAACATTGAATTCGGCTTCTGGCACGAGAATTTTCAGGAGTGGCCGCTGTTCAAGGATAACGGCGTTGAGCATAACGGGCAGGTGGATGAGTTCTTTGCCTTCGACTTCCTCCAGGGCGTCTCCGGTCACACCGAAATGAACCCCGGCTTCGAATACGAAGAGTTGGAGGACAAGGGCGAGACCATCATCTTCCGCGACGGGAACGGCCTGATTTGCGAAGGCCCCAAGGACGGCCATTCCACCATTCCGCACATCATCGACTACACCGTCAAGACCCCCGAGGACTGGGCCAAAATCAAGGAAGAGCGGTTCCGCCTGGACGATCCGTGCCGCGTGGTGGACGTGGCAGCCTTGAAGGCGCAGGACTCGCCGGATCGTGACTATCCTCTGTCCGTGCACTGCGGATCGCTGATCGGCCACGTGCGGGACATGCTGACGTTCGAGGGGTTGGCCTTCGCGACCCACGACTATCCGGACATGGTCGAGGACATGGTCGAGACGCGCTGCCAACTCCTGGAACAGTTCCTGGACCAGGTCCTGGGCGAGTTCGATTTCGACTTCGCCACCGGCTGGGAAGATATCTGCTTCAAGCAAGGGCCCATCGTGTCGGTGCCGTTCTTCCGGGACATCATCATTCCGCGATACAAGCGGATCGGCGACAAGCTCAGAGCCGCCGGCATTGATATCTGGTACACCGACTGCGACGGCGACGTTCGCCAGCTGATTCCCTTGTGGTTGGACGTGGGCCTCAACACCATGTTCCCGTTCGAGGTCAACTCATCCGGCCATCCGGGCGAGATGCTCGACCTCTACGGCCCGGAGCTTCGCATTATGGGCGGCGTGGACAAGATCGAAATGGCCAAGGGCCAAGACGCCATCAAGGCCTACATGGACTCGATTGCGCCCTACGTGGAAAAGGGCGGGTTCATTCCCCACTGCGATCATCGCTGCCCGCCGGACGTGCATCCGGACGATTACATCTTCTACCTGGATCTGAAGGAGAAGATGTTTGGCCTGTAGTTGTGTGGCCGAGCCGATTGAATTGCAGGCGCCCAGTCACCATGTGTGGCTGGGCGTCTTCTATTGCGCGGGGGTGCGCTTGACGAACAGGATGGCTTCCTGGTCGCAGCCTTTGAAGTGGTCGTAGGCCGTGAAGGTCTTGAGGCGGGTGGATTGGCCTTCGATCAGGTTGCGCAGGAGGCCATTGGTCTCCTGTTCGACGGGGTCGGGCCAGTTGCAGTTCTTGCTGTCGTAGATGAAGACCGTTCCCGGCGGGGAGGCCTGCCAGACGGCCATCGCTTCCTCGTTGGCCCAACAAAGGTGGGTCTCCGGTCGCAGCAGCGCAACCAAAGGATGCTTGGCGATCACGGATCGACGGTGGAGGTCGCCGGACTCGATGAATTCAACAGCCTGCGCGAGCGACTTGTCCACCGGGTCAACCGGATAGGACAGCAACAGGGGGCGACAATAGAGCTGGAGCTGGGCGAGCATCATCGCCACGGCCAGGACGCCGAACGCCACGGTCCCCGGTCGACGGCAACGGCGACTCGAAACAATCAGAACGCCGATCAACGCGATGCCGGCGGACCCCGCGATGACGCTATTGCGGATCAGCACGTACCACTGGCCGAGCAGATGGGCGAAGGACAGAAACGGCGCCCAGAGCAAGCCGGCTAGAACCGCCGCATACAGCAGAACGACACGCCCGGAGCGGTCGGCCACGAACGCCCGCAGACCCACAGCCGCCTGAACGGCTAGCAGACCAGCGACCAGCACCATGTACCGGGCCTCGCCACCGTGGGCGAACATGCCGCGTGCGAACAGCACGCTGTGCAGGGCGAAGTAGCCTAACGTCCACGCCGGAATCAACCACACGCCGGAGTTGGCGGGGGCATCGGATGTAAGCGGATGCTTCCGCCTCCCTGCGCGGACCAGCAGACCCAAACCCACCAATCCCATGGCGAGAATGGTTGCGGTGGCTTGTTCGCACCACCGGCCGGCCATCCAGTAGTATTGGCCCGTGCCGTATTCGGCGGAGTACTCGCGGGAGAAGATCGCCAGGGGGTCGCCATCCGGTGGGAGGTCCACGGGCAAGGATGCCAACACGTAAAGGGCCGGCCCGGAGAACAGCAAGGCAAGTGCCGCCAGAAGCGTCAAAACTGCTCGACGGCGGTTGGGCGACTCCCGGACGGTGTCGATAATCATCGCCACGCCGATCAGCGGCGCCAGGGCGAGGGTTTCATCCCGCGTCAGGAAGAGCGCCGAAAACGCCACGCACGCCCACAACCGATTGCCGCGAACATACAGGAAGATTGCCAGCAGCATGTAGAGCGCGCCGGTGGTCTCAGTCAGCGTCGTCAAGGAAAGGCGGAACGTCAACGGCTGCAGCCAGACCAACGCAGCAGCCAAGGCGGCGAACAGCCCCGGACCGATCAGGCGCCGCGCCAGCCGCCAGGCCAGCAAGGCGATCAGGCCGGTTTGAACGGCGCTGAAGAATCGACACCCCGCAAAGCCCAGCCACTTGGCGACTGGGCAGGTCGGCAAGGTGTAACCGATTCGGCCCCAGCGGTTGAGCATGGCCACCGGATCACCCCAGGCCTCCCGAGCGATGAAGTAGTGGGTGGCCTCATCGTTCATATAGATGCCGTCGCTGAAGGCGCCCAGCACGGCCGAGACCACCAGTCCACCCAGCACGAACCACCACCCGAAACAATCGTACCTAGACGGCGAGCCCGCGCCCGACAGGGGTAGGCTGGCAGGGGCAGGCTCGCGGTTGGCCGACAGATCGGTCATTGGCAGCGGGCTAGGCCTTCCACGGCGGCGTGGAGGGCAAGTAGGTCATGAACTCGTCGATCAGGGACTGCTCGTAATCGCCCGCGTAGCGGCCGGCGAGGAACTTCTCGGCCGCTTCTTCCAGGAAGCGCTGCCACGACTGCGATTCCTTGCCCGGGATAATCGGGAAGAACAGCATGTCGTTAGCGCGGGCGGCCTTCATGTCGCCGGGGGCGTCCCCGACCATCAGCACCTTGTCGGGATCGTATTTGCCGCCGGCGCCGTACTTGAGGTGCTCTTTCTTGTTGCCCATCTCCTGGCCGCAGATCATGCGGGTGTACTTCGCGATGTCGTGCTCGTCCCACTCACGCTCCAACGCCTCGTTCGGCGTGGCCGAGACGACCATGATGTCCGCGACGTCGAACATCTTGGCCAGGCTCTCGCGGACGTTGGGGAACGGGGGCACGTTGCGAACCATGTTGCCGACCGTCTTATTGACGGCCAGCGACCACGTCAACGCCTTGGTCAGGACGGGGTCGTTGGTCTCGGCGACCTTGGCCTCGAGGGCGGGATTGCCCAGCCGTGTCTCTTCGTCGATCCACTTGCGCAGCGACTCTACCTGCGGGGCCACGTAACCGCGTTGGACGGCATCGGGATGCTCGGTCAGCAGATCGAACGCCATGGTCAGGGCCGGAAAACGATTGATGCCCCGCCACTGGCTATAGAGATTGACGAACTCGGCCGCATCGCGAGCGAATCGTGAGACGCCCTGCAGGTCCCAGTGGTTGATGATGTTGGGGATGAAGCACTCCTTGTGCTTGATCTCCATGGTATCGAAGGCGCAGCCGTCTGAATCGACGCCGAGAAAGAAATCCTTTTCCTTCGAGAGAGCTCTGAGCGTCTCAATATGGTCGGTCATGTCAAACTCCTGAATAGGCGCTGAAGCCGCCGTCGACGGGAACCACAATGCCGGTGACGAACTTGGCGGCGTCGGAAATCAGCCACACCAGCGTTCCCATCAGGTCCTCGGTTTCGCCGAAGCGGCCTTGGGGGGTGTGGTCAAGGATCTGCTGTCCGCGGGGAGTCAGGCCTCCGGTGGCTTCGTCGGTTAGCAAGAACCGGTTCTGTTCGGTCAGGAAGAAGCCCGGGGCGATCGCGTTGACGCGGATGTTGGTGGAGTGGTTCTGGCACATGTAGGTGCTGAGCCACTGCGTGAAATTGCTGATAGCGGCTTTGGCGGCCGAGTAGGCGGCGATCCGCGTGAGCGGTCGGAAGGCGTTCATCGATGAGATATTGATGATCACGCCTTGCTCGCGCTCGGCCATGTGACGGCCGAAGACCTGGCTGGGCAGGATGGTGCCCAGGCAGTTGAGGTCGAACACCCAGCGGACGGCCTCGGGGTCGAGGTCGAAGAACAGGCTCTCGGGGGGCACGCAGGTGGCTTGCTTCTTATTGCCCCCGGCGCCGTTGATGAGGATGTCCACGCCGCCGAGCTGCTCGAGGCAGAACTCGAAGGCGGCGGTAACCAGCCCGCGGTCGAGGACGTCGGTCTTGAAGCAGACAGCCGTGCCGCCGTCGGCGGCGATTTCGTCGCAAAGAGCTTGGGAGCGTTCGGCGTCGAAATCCAGGATGGCGACTTTGGCGCCGGCGGCGGCCAGACCCTTGGCCATCGCTCCGCACAGCACGCCGGCGCCGCCGGTGATGGCGACGGCCTTGCCCTCTACGGAGAACAGCTTGTTATCGCACGTCATGGGGGTGTCTTTCGTCTAGGCGGTGTAGGTGCTGGCGGTGGTCGTTCCGCCGGTTCCGGTCCAGTTGGTGTGGAAGAACTCGCCGCGTTCCTTGTCCAACCGCTCGTAGGTATGAGCGCCGAAGTAGTCTCGCTGGGCCTGCAGCAGATTGGCCGGGAGACGTTCGGAGCGATAGCCGTCGTAGTAGGCCAGGGCCGACGCGAAGGCCGGGACCGGCACGCCCCACTTGACGGCCTTGGTGACGGTCCGTCGCCAGGCGACCTGGCCCTTGCGGACAGCGCCTTTGAAGTAGGGGTCCAGCAGCAGGTTGACCAGGCGTTTGCGCTTGTCGAAGGCCTCTTTGATCTTGCCCAGGAACTGGCTGCGAATGATGCACCCGCCTCGCCACATCAGGGCGATGCCGCCGAAGTCCAGCTTCCAGCCGTATTCCTTACTGGCCGCTCGCAGGAGCTGATAACCCTGAGCGTAGGAGCATATCTTCGACGCCAGCAACGCCTGGCGGATGTCCTCGACGAACTTGGCCCGTCTTTCGGGGTCGTCGATGGGCTTGATCTTGGGGCCGCGGAGCTTGGCGCTGGCGGCAACGCGTTCGTCCTTGAGGGCCGAGAGGAACCGGCTGAAGACCGCCTCGCCGATCAGCGTCAGCGGCTGGCCGAGGTCCAGTGCAGTGATGCCCGTCCACTTGCCCGTGCCCTTTTGGCCGGCCGTGTCGAGAATGACGTCGACCATCGGCTGGCCGGTTTCGTCGTCAGTCTTGGCGAGGATCTCGCTGGTGATTTCGATCAGGTAGCTATCGAGTTCGCCGGCGTTCCATTCGGTGAAGACCTTGGCCATCTCCGGGGCGGTCATGCCCGCGGCGCGCATCAGGGCGTAAGCCTCGCAGATGAGCTGCAGGTCGCCGTATTCGATGCCGTTGTGGACCATCTTGACGAAGTGGCCCGCGCCGTTCTCGCCGACCCAATCGCAGCAGGGCACGTCGCCTTCGACCTTGGCCGAGACGGCCTGGAAGATGGGCTTGACGTGGTCCCAGGCAGCGGGCGAGCCTCCGGGCATGATGCTGGGCCCGTGGCGGGCGCCCTCTTCGCCTCCGGAAACGCCGGTGCCGATGTAGAGCAGGCCCTTGGCTTCGACTTCCTTGGTGCGGCGGATGGTATCGTTGAAGTTGCTGTTGCCGCCGTCGATGATGATGTCGCCTTCTTCGAGCAGGGGGATCAGCATGTCGATGAATTTGTCAACCGCGTCGCCGGCCTTGACCAGCAGCATCACGCGACGGGGGCGTTCGAGCAGGGCGACGAACTCTTCCAGGCTGTGAGCGCCCTGGATGTTCTTGCCGGCGGCCTCGCCGTTGATGAAGTCGTCCACCTTGGAAACGGTCCGATTGAAGACCACCACGGTGAACCCCTTTTCCTCCATGTTCAGCACAAGGTTCTGCCCCATGACGGCCAGCCCGATCAAACCGATATCTGCATTAGCCATGATGCGAATCCTTCCAGGTGGCGGGTTGAAGCTTCAGTGAAGTTAGGGCTGCCATCTTAGATGCCGTCGAGGCGATTTCAAGGGGCACTTGTGCCAGGCCCTCCGAGTGGGTGGCTTCTGAGTTCGCGCAAAAACACAGCGGTCGGGCCCGGGCGCCCGACCGCGTGCGGAAGGAGTTGAGCAGGTGGCAACTGCTCAAGCAGAGAGAAGGAGAATCGTGGGGTTATCGCATCGGCATGCGCTTTCGTCGTTGGGTCAATGCGGCAACGCCTATGGCCAGCAGTCCCATCGTGGTCGGCTCGGGGATAATGAGCATGTCCTGGTAGACGGGATTGGCCAGCCGAACGGCTGACGGCGTGTAGGAACCGGGGAAGCTGTTAATCCAGGCGTTCGCCTGGGCGATAATCGTCAGGCCGGGATCCATGAAGAACGCACCGGCGGAGGCATCGAAGGTGGGGGCGGTTTCGTAGACGGCTTCCCAGATCGCCACCTGCAAGGCTGCGGCGCCGGTGTTGGTCGCCTGGGGCCCGAAGGTCTCGAACAAATACCCGACCAACTCGACGTTGGGTAGTGTGGCAATGGGCTGCTCGGTAGCGTCCATGGTGCTGGCTGCTTGGCCGATATCGACGCAATAGGACCAGTAGTCCACGCCCTTGTACGTAACAGAGAACTGACCGGCGTTGAGCGTCCCTTGGCCGCCCGGCAGGGAGGCTTCGTGGATCGTCACGCTGCGGCTCTGGGTCAACCCGTTGTAGGTCATGGTGTCGGCATAGCCGACGCCGGCCATGACCAATACGGTCACCAGGGACGCGGCCGTCCGGATAGTGGCTCGTGGTTGAATCATCTCTCACGTCCTCCTGGGCGCCTCTGTAGAGACAGACCCAGTGGCTCTGACGAAACGTAGGATTTGTCGGAGCGCCGGGCCAAAAGAAGTGAGGATTTTGGGAGGACGTTAAGTGTTGTCGACAAAACGGGATGAAATGCTTGAGCCCACCTGACCGGCCCAAAGACGGCGGTGGGCTCAAGCGACGAGCGGGGGAGATGTATCAAGAGCGATTCAGCGTCAGGAGCCCCCTCGGCCGTAGTGGCTGTATCGATTGATGAGGTCACGTTCGGTTGGGCTCAGCTGGCGCATGTCCGTGGCTGTTACGGGACGTCCGGCCAGAACTGCCGCCTTGATCCGCTTGTAAGCGTCGGAAACGCCCTGCGGCTCCTCGAAGGTCAGGCCCATCTGGAACCAATTCTCCTGGGGTTGGTCGTCAGCCTGAGGGTCACTTGATGAGTCCTGGGAGCCCTCGTCGCCGGCCTGGGGTCGCTCTTGATCGGTGTTGGGGTCGTCTTCGCCTGTCGAGTCGTCTGGGTCGGTGTTGTTGCTGAACACTTTCTTCTTGCCAACCTTGAGCGTGCCACCGTTCTTGGTGATCTTCTTCGGATCGCCTTGGCCGTTGTCGGCTTGCTCTTGTGCGTCGTCGGCCGGCGGCTGCGGGACCGGCGGGAACGGCGGGGCCAGGTCGGCCGAAGGATCCGATCGGAGGGCCTCCCGCTGGCTGTGGGTCAGGGGCACGCCGTGCTCGCCCATGTACTGTTGCTCGCGGCTGACTCGAGTGACCGTGCCCGCCAGTCGATTCATCCGATTGGCCAAGATGCCCGCTTGCTCGGCATCGCCCGACTCCTGGGCGGTGGTGATCTGGGCGTTCAGTTCCTCGATTTGCCCGTCCAGGGCTTGCCGGCTTTGGGCGAGCTGGGCTTGACGCTGCTCGACTCGGGACGTGTTCTGCGACGCTTGTTGACCGGCGTAGGCGTTCGTGCCGGCTACCAAGCGACGAATGCGCCCGGCGAGCCTGCCGACGGCCCGCATGTCTCTGCGCCCGTAGGCCTCGGCCAAATCCCGCTGCATTTGGCCGAGATGCCGTTGAGCGGTCTGGGCGATCTGCCGATGGGCGGGATTCTGGGGATCGAGACCGTTGAAGTGGTTGACGTTGATGGTCATCGCCTGGCCGACCGCCGTCTGGACCTCGGGGTCGTCGAAATCCTTGCCCTTGGCGTCGTCCATCACTTGCCCGAACTGATCGCCGGGCTCCCCGTAGCCCAATCGGCGATTCGTTCGAAGCCGTCGGGTGAAGTCGTCGGAGGCCCGGTCGGCCCACTGGTCGCTTTCCCGCTCATGGCGGCGTTGGTTTCGTTCCGTTCGTTCCCGCTGTCGCTCGACGCTGCTCGGCTGGACGGTGTGCATCTCTCCGTCAGATCCGACATAGGTGGCGGATTGGTTGGTCTGTTCGGCTTGGGTTTGAGCTGCCAGGTAGGCGTTGCGGGCCTGTCGTTGTTCCGGAGTCATGCGACGCTGGATCGCGACCTCCTGACGCAGGCTCGCGGTTCGGCTCTGGGCGTTGTTGTACCGCGTGCGGACGTCCCGGGCCTCGGCCAACGTGGCCTCGTCGACCGCTTGTCCGGAAATGGCCGTCTTGATGACCTCCCATGCCTCGTCCGGCGTCATCTTATTGGGGTCTTGCTGGTACCCGGCTTCGGCGAGCTGTTGTTCCATATTCTCCAGGGGGGTCGGTTCGGGCTCCTCTTGCCCTTGTTCTGCCGGCGGCGGGTCCTGCGGTTGGTCGTCGCCGGTTTCGGGTGTGTCATCTTGGGGGGGCTGGTCCGGTTGGGCCTGATCGTCACTCCCATCGGTGTCGGCGTCATCGGACGTGTCGGCTCCGTCTTCGGTCGTTTCGTTCGGAGCTGGTTGCTCAGGCGGCGACCCGTCCGAACTGCCGTCGGCCGTGGTTTCCTGGGTCGGCTGGTCCGGTTCGGCTACTTCGGTCTGGGGATCGGTGGCCGTATCCTGCCCGTCGGCGCCGGCCTCGGGCTGATCTGCAGAGCCTTGCTCTGGGTCCTCGCTGGACAACGTGGTCGTCCGGGTACTGGATCCGTCCGCGGGATTGTCGGCCGCCTCGGCCGAGCGGGTCATCGCGTTGTGCTCGTCGAGTTGTCGAGCCTGCATGACCTGCTTCTGGACCCAAGCGGGCAGATACGCCATTGCCGCAGAGCTGATCTTGCTGACGTCGATCTCCTGGTCCGGTTGGGCTACGCGTTGGTCGTCGCTTCGGCCAGGCCCGACCCCGGCTTCTCGTACGATATTGCCAGATGTCCCCTGACCTCGTGCATTCTCGGTGGGTGTCTCCGAGGTGGCCGATGTCGGGGACGGCGGCGATGCGGCGCTCGCCTCCCCAGCGGACGGCTCGGCCCCAGATGTTGCATTGCCTGTGACCGTATTGATGACGGACTTGAGCGGCTGGGCCAATGTTTGGCCGAATTGGCCCATGGGCTTGGTGAAGCGATCCAGGAACTCCCCGGCTCTGCGTCCATAGATAGCGAACGCGTCCATGTTGGTGTTGGTTGCATGGACTCGCCCGTTGGAGGGCTGCGTGCTTCCCGGGGCCGGGGGCGAGTCGCCCCCGGCGGCTACGGCGCCGGTTTGGCCTCCGGCGTTGTCGACCGGGGGTTGCGCCGGGCTGCCTGGGGCGATGGCGCCTACGTGAGATTCACCGGCGCCGACTTGGACTGCCCCGGGCTGCGGTCGGACCGGGTTGCCTTGGTTGGGGTCGCCTCCGGGTGCAATCTTCGGGAGGCTGAGGCCGCCCATTTTGGGGCCGATATTGAAGCCAGGAAGTTTGATCATCGTGCATCTCGCTTTCAAGGAAGGTGTCTTGTGGGTGCGCGGGTCCGGACGGATAGGTCTCTGCCCGGCACCTGGCCAGCCCTGCATAGTTCTACGCAGGTGGCGGGTGCTGCGACGGAATGTTCGTTACACGGCGGGAATGCCCGGAGAGTCGGTGGTGTTCTGGGAACCGTCGCCGAGACAGGCGATGTCTGTGTGCCAGGTTGAGTAGCACCAATGAACGGCATACGAATCGGGGAACGCTTCCGGGTCGCCCGGGGTGCGGGCGTGGGCTTCCTGGGGCAACAGAGGGTTGAAAATGCTCTTCTCGAAGATGCGAACGTCGGTGCGACGGTGCATCACGTGTCGAAAGAGGGCCGGCCCAGACGACAAGGGGTCCGCGGCGTAGTAGACCGACGGGATTTGTTGCATGACATCCAGAATGGCCGGGTGCTTCGGGACAGCGCCAAAGATGTTGTTGTTGATCCCGGTCGGGCCCGTCAGGCCATGGCGGGAGGGGTCGTACTCGCAGGCGACGAAACATCGACACCCGCCCAGAAGATTCTCGATCGGGCGCAAGCATTCCATGTCGGCGTCAACGTAGATGCCACCGTGGGCATAGACGATTTCACATCGGAGGATGTCGGCCTGCCCGGCCCGCGTGGGCGACGCCTGGAAGTATGGACCCAGGTGGGGCATGGGCGGCAGGTTGGTGTCGGTCCACAGCCGGAACTCCCAACCCGGATGATGATGCTTCCACGAGTCGATCATCTTCCTGGCTGCTGCCGGCAGGGGCCCGCCCACCCACACATGGTGGAATATTCGGGGGATCTCCCCGCTTCGCTCGGAGGTCACTTCATGCGTGTCGGACATGGCTGTTCTCCCAGTGTCGTTGAGCAGTGAGGACGGGCCAGCGGATTGGTGTTGAATAGGTGGGGGCTCTGATCGGTCGGCATCAATTCACTCACGAATTTGAGGTCCGTTTGGCCGGGGCCCGGACCGGGAAACGCCACCACCTGGACCACGTGTCCCATCGGCGCCACCTTGATGGGGTGGAATCCGGCCTGTCTGGCCAGCCAACAGAAGTACCCATCTTCACAGTTGGTGATGGTGGTGCCCCGCTCGGCCGTGGGAAAGGCGAACCACCCTCGGGCGGGGTCAAAAGCGGCAGAGGCGGCAATGGCTTCGATGGCGCGCCGGGAGATTCGCAGGCAGTGGGCGCCGACCTCCCCGTCGCCGGCATGGGCTCGGCGGCCATGGCGCCCGACGGCGTGAACGCCACAGACATCGCCTTCGG
Source organism: uncultured Planctomycetaceae bacterium (assembly GCA_964428895.1). GTDB lineage: Bacteria > Planctomycetota > Phycisphaerae > SM23-33 > SM23-33 > HyVt-337. The sequence continues at coordinate 17,697 of CAYRZU010000024.1, read as the reverse complement.
CATAGATGATGCCATCGGATCGTGGCACCGGCCACGCGTCGGCGTCCACCATCATCAGGTAGGGCAGGTCGGTGTGCTCAAGGAAGTCGGCCACGATTTGATTTCGCCAGACTGCCAGCATCTCTGTCCCGCCCGAGTTGCCCCATTGGCGAGACGGATGAACGTTTTCGGCCGGAAAGGTTGTCAGCCAGTACAGCAAAGCCGGCGTGATGGGTCGGGCAGCCAGTACCGCAACGACAATGTCTTCCCGTGTTGGCATGTCAGTCCCCTTGCGTGTGATTAGAGCGACCCGGTCAAGTCGTACCACTGGAACGATCCCGGCGGGCAGAAGCCAAAAGCGGTGAATACCAAATCGCACAGAATGCCGCCTTCGAGAATGTTGACCCCGGAGACGAAATAGTAGCATCCGTCGCAGGGAGATTGGGCGCTCACGGCTGGGCAAGCCGTGACGGTCCGGGGTACGTGGTCAACAAACCCAGGGGAGTCCGCGTGGATGCGCGAGGCGCCGGTGATAGCTTCATCAGGAGCGATCGGCACAAACGGCCACTGGGTATGTGCGTATCCGTCGGTCCGGGCCAGGCCGGGCTGATTGGCATCGGTGGTCTTGAGTCGATGGGCGTCCGTGTCGGGGTGCTGGTCAAGCCCGGCCGGCTCGGATTGTTCCGGCAGGTCGGCCAGAACGGTCCGCATTGTTTCCTGGTAGCTACCGGCGTCTGCCGCGTCGGGCGCTGCGGCCAGAACATGCAGATTGCCCAGGAGTTGATCGATCTTCTCGTGCACGTTCATGGTGGCACTCCGTTGGCGAGAACTAAGGTATCCAATATGAGTAGGCGTCGGAATTGCCCTGGCCGGCGTTGCCGACCTGGGCGCAGACAACCCGCCCGTCATCGGTCATGGTCAGGCCGCCGATCCACAGGAGAGGGCAGTCGGCGGCGCAAGCGTTGTAGATCGCCATGCGCGTCGAACCAGGACTGTAGGTCAACAGATCCACGAAGGCCGGGTCGGCCGGCCGTTGCGGCTGAAGAGGATGCGACTGCACATGAACAGTGGCGCCGTTAGCCAGCCGATGCGGATCATCGTCGGAGCGACAGAGGAGGCTCTGGCTGTTGCGGGCGTCGATCGAGGCGGCATAGTCGGGCGCCGGAACCGCCGACAAGGCCGCCCGCAAGTCGCCTTGCAGTTGGCGAACGTCCTTGGGGTCCGGGTTGGTGGCGATGCTCCCCAACGCCTTGAGCACCCCATCAAGCTTGGCTTCAAGAGTCGGCATGGTTGTCTCCGCAGGGGCCCACCCCGACCGTCACGCGGACGGCCACTACATGGGTGGGATGTACGTTAACTGGACGCATTTGACCTGCCCGGCCTCTCCGACGATCAAGCCGGAAGCCAGGAGGTAAGGCCCGACAACGGTCGGGCCGATTCGGGTGTAGCTCATTACGCAGCATGAGACAAACTGGAAGCCGCACAGTAGTCTAAGCGTGCACAGGGGCTTGAGCGGCAGCGGTTGGCACGTCTGCCCGCCCCCGCCGGCTTGCTTGGGTTTCAACTCGCACAGGTCGCTCTTGGGGGACCATTCCTCATGGAGAACTTCCACCGGTTCGGGTTGGAACCGTGGCACGGGCAGAGCCGCCAGTCGCTGGCGCATGACCCCCTGGAGTTCTTCAATGGTCGAGGCGTCCGGGTAAGACGCAATCGACTGAAGCGCCGAGATCACCAAGTTCAGTTTGTCGTCGCTGGAAGTACGCATGGTTGCCTGGCACTGCTGTCACTGTCTTTGTAGACATCGGGGCCCCGCGTGTCCGGAAGGCGATTACAGGGGGGGAAGAACTGACCTGAGGCGCCGGCGCGTGACGACAGACGGAATCACCCAAAGAACGGGGACCGGCGGCGGCCAGGGGTCAGCGACCAGTATCGCAAGGAGGAACAGCGCGCAACACACGTCCTTACGGGGTGCTATCGGCGAGTTCGGCCCGGTACATCTCCGGCGGGCCGTGCATGAAGGTCAGCAGCAATCGGCGTTGGTCGTTACGTAGAAGAATCGATACCGTCGACCCATGGATCGCGTATTGTTCCGGCGTGTGGTGTAGGTAGTAGCTCTTGACCAGGTTCGTCCCGCTGTAGACCAACAGCTTCCGCGTGCCGTGGCGGCGATCCGGGGTCGATGACGTGGTCCACGTGAAGTAGTAGTCCACCAGGCGGTAGGGCCAGTCCGTGGCGTCGCGGACGGTTTGGACGTAGCGGAAGTCCTCATCGGCTACCTGCATGATTTCTCGCTCGATACTGCCTTCCGGCCCCCAGTAGGCGTCGCGCATCCGGTCGAACTGCTCGCCGGCGGGCGGGCCCACGTCGGGACGGCTGTGTTCGATGTGAACGGTTGTGGCGTACCAGATGCCATCAGACGTTGCCGGGCGGGAGTTGACCAGGTTGACCCGGACGGCGAGGCTCCGCAACGCCCATAATGCACGTAGACCGTCTTCGGTCCAGACTAGCCGCCACAGCAGGGGGTTCCGCACGTCGGTGGCCTGGCTGATGCCCTCTATGTCCGCGTAGTGGGCGTCCAGCAGGCGTGCGAATTCGGCCTGAGCGACATCCAGCGGCTCGCGTCGCCACGGCTGATGCCCACCGCCCAACACCAGTTGCTCGAGCTCTTCCAGCTCGTCGGCAGGCGGGGCGACATCGTACACGTCCACGTTGGCGGCCGCGTCACTGTCGGAGTTGCTGCCGTTACAGCCGACCAGGCCCGACAGCAACAGGGCGACAGACAGCAGCATCATCCAATAGGGGGTTCGAACTGCGACTGAGGAAACCATGGCTCGGGTCCTTCGATAGGGTCCACGCCAACCGCCTGATCGAAGGCCATGGTACCGCGCCGCGACGCCCGAGTAACGCCCAATCAAGTGGCGGCGCGGTGGCTGGCCGGGCTCTGTGACCGTGGGTCTAATCGCTGGGCGGTGTAAGTGCGGCCATGATGTTCCCTCTTCGTTGCTTCTGCTTACTTCTTGCTGCCGAATTGGCCGTCCTCGATGAGCTTGAGGATGTCCTTGAAGCTTACGGTTGAGACGGGTTCGGGGATGACGCGCGGGTCGCCGGTGTTGGCCCAAGGGTTGGTGGGGCCGGACTCGTTGGTCTTGAAGGCGTCTTCACTGCTCGAGCCGACCGGAATGGCGTCGCCGAAAGCGTACGAGCCGGTCAGTTCTCGTTTCTGGGCCAGGTGAGTCGAGGTCGTGGCGATCTCGCCGGTCTCGGAGACGTACAGGAGTTCCTTGTCTTCGAGTGTGTCTTCGTGGAGCACGGGCCGGCGAATGGGCAAATGCACGTAGCGCTGGACTATGGTACGCCCCAGCCAACCGGTGGCCTTGTACCAAAAGACATACTCGATGGGGATCGGCGTCTGAGAATCGCCGAACCGGAACCCGCTGGGCACGTTGCCATGGATGAGCATGACCTGGTGCTTCTGTACGCTCATCATGGCCTTCATGTCGTGGTCGTTAACGTGCCCCAATCGCATGATGATGCCGGGCCAGTTAATGGCGGCGGGCGGATAGGCCGTTCGCACGGAGATCATGGCGTCGACGTGAGGGCTGGTATTGGCCCCGCCGACGATCCGCCAACTGAGGCCGTCCTTATCCGGGGCGGTTTCGATGAACAGGCCTTTCTCGCCGGGACCTTCCGTGAGGGGCCGCTCGATCACCCGCGTGGCCAAACTGATACTGGCCTTGCCGACCTGGAAGGTGGACGGGTCGTAGGATAGGTCGCGACCGTAGGTGACGGTGATCAGCGAGTTGCCCGGCTGGTTTGGGTCGGCGCCGACGATCTGAATCGTCATCACCGGCAGGGGTCCGATCTGGCGGACGCGAGTGTAGGTGGTGTTCCACAGGCGTCCTTCCTGGGTGGCGACCTCCTCTCGCGGACAGGTGTACACGACCTCCACGCGATAGACGTAGGCGGCGCCGCTCTTGTCTGCCCGCTGCATCCGGCTTCGCTGGACTTCGGTTAAGGGCATGGTCAGTTCCTCCGAGGGGGATGAGCGGGCGTCAGCTGAGCTAGCCGGCCACGTCGCCCCATTTCAGGTAGCCGCTGTAGGTGACCGTCACGAGCGTCTTGGTGGGCGTGTACTTCGGGTCCATCTCGATCTTGGCGACGCTGGGTGCAACGGTCAACCAATCACTCGGGTAAGCGCCACTGGGATAGTCCTCGCCAAGCTGGGGCAGGGGATCCGGGCTGGTCAGCGCGTCGTCGTCAACCTCATACCGGCGGAGTAGCGTGATCGCGTCGGCCGTCTTCTGCATGATACGGCTGTTGCCCAGTTCCCGTAGAGACCCGGACGGGCTGGCTTCCCAGAAGTCAGCCAGGAATGCCTGCACGGTCGCAACGAGCGTCTCCGGCGACTCCTGCATGGGCCCAATCTGCAGGTTGATGATTTCCGGAGCGGGTGTGCCGGGCCAGTCGGGCAGGTCCGTCCCCGGGGTCAGGCCCGACGCCTGCGTTGCCCCCGACGGCAGGGGGTAGACGCGCGTGTAGACCGTTCCGTCTTCGTTGGCCTGCTCGGTCCGCAGACGTTGGATGTCCTTCTTCCAGATCATGGTCTACATCCCCGCATCCGCATCGGTGAGTTGTTCGACTTCGGTCTCATCGCCGGTGGTGGCGTCGCGAGCGATGGCCTCGCGCAGCATCATTTGATAGAGCTGCTCGTGATGGCCGGCCACATCTCCACGCTTCTTCTCGGCGGCGGCCAGCCCGGCTTGGACGATGACGTCGCAGAATATCGCCCCCCCAGGCGGGTAGTTGACAGCTGAGTCGTCCAGTTCGGCGAGAATCACGCTGTAACGGTACTTGATGGTGTAGGACGCATCCGGAACGGGCGCCACCAGCAATTGCCATTCCTGACCATCAGACTCATTGAACGCCTTGGGCTCGATGGCGTAGTACTTCGGTTGGGCCTCGGTGTTGTCGTCGCGCCACTCCTCCCGGACGCGTTCGGGGCTGACTCGCGCCAGTGATGGCTGCTGATCGCCGGTGTAGGCATAGGCGGGCGGCTCGATGATCCCGCCGAAGTCCGTAGGCAGGTCGTACGTGGTGGCCGACTGCGCCAACACCAAGTTCAACGGGCCGAGCACGTCCAGGAAGCTCCAGCGATGAACGCTGTTGACCTGCAGTTCATCGGCGTAGCCCCCTCGCAGGAAGCGCCGGAACCCGGCGTTGAGCAGCGCCTTAACTTCATTCTCTTCGTCGCTACCGGGCAGGTCTATATAAACCAGGCCGAACGCGTACTCGCTAATGCGGTCAAGCATCTCCCGATTGCTCAGGCAGAGCGGGCTCATGGTTGACTCCTTGTGTCGGTTGCGCCGAATCGGCGGCGGCGACCCCGGGGACGTACGGGTAGGGCCGCTCGCCGCCGTCGACGCTGAGTGAGTCGGCCCGGCCGAAGCCGGGCCGAAGGGAGCTTACGCATCGCGGGTCAAGCTAGCCGCGATACCCAAAGGCCAGGATCCAGACGTAGGGATCCGTCGCGCCACAATCGGTCGGGGACTTGATCGTTAGCGTGCCGTCGCTGGCGGTCACAAACAGAACGCCACCGGTAACGTCACTATCAGCCCAGGTCGCCTGGGCTTGCACGATCTTGCGGAGGCCGCTCTCGATCGTCAGGGCCGACGTGCCGTCTCCGGTGAACTGGCCCTTGACCATATAGAGGTCTAGGCCAATCGTGGAGGCCTGGACCTCGGTGCCCTCAACTTTTGCGTCTGCCATAAGTCACTCGCCTTTCTTACGCCGAAGTGGCGAAGGAGTAGCCGAACAAGAACTCGCCTGCGATATCGGCGGTCACAAGGCCGATGGCGGCGGAGATGTCGCCGGCGGAGACCGGCCCAGGCACGACGCTGGCCGTGATCGACGGGGTCAAGCCTGTCGAGACTGCCGGGAACACGCCGCCGCACCAGAACCATCCGTAGCTTCCCGAAGCGACGGCGGATAGCGAGATGGCCGCCAGGCCGATGGGCTCGGCAAGAACGTCGGCCGTGGTATTAGCGACCACGTAAGGGACGCCGCTGTCGTCCTGAACGACCACCGTGCCGGCCGCGGAAATCGCTTCGGCGGCCTTGAGGTAAACCAGTGTGGCGAACCCCTTCAGGCCGGTCGTACCGTCGTTGTAGACCTGCATCTTGCTGCCAACGGGGAAGACCTCGTCGGTGGAGTTGTTGTGAGCCCCGTCGACAAAGCCGTCCACCGGCGTTTCGGCAGTGGTCGCCGGAACGCCCGGCCAACCGTCGACCAGAATCAGCTCGTTATAGTCAATTGTTGCCATGAGGAATGTCCTTTCGTTTCTGTGGAAGATCGACGCCTAGGCCGACATGTTGTTCCGCCAGCAGCTTGCTCGCGGACGCCAGCAGATCAGGTTGCCCTTGGCCATGATGCGGGCCAACGTTTCGTCCTTGCCGCCGGTCTGCTCGCCTTGCCAGACGAAGTCGGTCAGGCTCAGGGCGCGATCCGGATGGAACCGCAGTTCCCAGTCCTTCTTATTGAGCATGAAGAACCACTCCGGAGTGTAGTCGCCGTCGCCGCTGGACCCGCCGTTGAGGGCGAGGTTTAGACTGGGGTCTTCCACCAACTCCACGCCGTCGATGCTGACGGTGTTGAAGCCGTAGTTGGCCAGAGCGGTATCGCCCTTGCTGATATACATGTGGCGGGCCTCGACCTGGCTCTGGAAGGCCTGGAAGATGTCCGAACCGCAGATGGCCAGGAAGTCCGTGGGCTTGGCGCCCGGGGCGTACTGCTGACAGGCCGAGCGAATCTTGCGGAAGTTGGCGATCGAGGCGGTGATGGCCGAGTTCTGATCGGTGTAGAGACCGTTAAGAGAGACGCTCTGTAGCCAGGTGTTGGTGGTCGTGCCGATGTCTCGAGTCTTTCCGCCATAGGCCGCGTCATGCTTCAGAGCGTCGGCCAGACCGAGGAAGTCCTTCTTGGTCGCGCTCTGCAGGCCGTAGGCCATGCTGTTGAGCTTCATACGGGCACCGTGGCGGGCCGCTTCGACCAGCCCTTGGACCAGATCGGTCGGGGCTGCGTCGCCGCCGCCGGACTTCTCGGCGTCTTCGTCGTTGAAGCTGACCGGCAGCTGCCATCGCTTCCAGTCGAATTCCAGTGTGTCATAGATCGTCTTGGTCCCGGTGGTCAGCGGCTCGGTGATGTCGTAGCTCTGAGCCAGCGAGTCCAACGTGTCCTTGATGACCGTTCGTTTCAGTTTCGTACCGTTGACCCAGTTGCGTTTCTGCTGATCCAGCAGAGCCGCGAACAGGGGCATGGCGTAGTACACTTCATCGACCCGGGTGCGTTCCCACATCTCGCGGGTCGTTGCGGCTAAGTTCAGGCTTGTTGCCATGGGATGTCCTTTCATTCGGAGTCGGACGGCAGTCGCCGCATCCTCCGATATTGTTGAGACTCGACCGTCCGGGCTGTGGCGAGCCCATCACAGCCGGCAGCGGCGCCTAGCGCAGCTTGCCGGACCGCTTCATGTCCGCCACGACCTCCTCTAACGAGCCCTCGGCCAGCGCGGCCCCGGCGTTGCCGCCGACGCCCACGTCCAACGTTTCGGCCTTGGGCCGCTTGCGGTCGGAAGGGCTCTCCGCGCGAGTTCGGGCGAGCTGGAGATAGGCGATCTCCAGACGGTCTTTGACTAACTGGACCGGCGGCAGGTTGGCCGAGCTGAAGCCCATCGCCTCGAGTGACCCGTTGGTCTCATCGAGGGCGGCTGCCCGGAGGTCCCCGCCGTAGGTGGCGTCCAGTTCACGTAGAATGCCCAGGTACGTCTCTTGGGCCGTGTGGGCGGCCACGGCTTGCTCCAATGCCGTTTGGCGGGCGGCCGCCGAAACCATCTCAGTGGCCGCGTCCGCAGCGGCACGTTCGGCCTCTGCGGCTCGAGCTTCGGCCTGGGCCAAACGGTCGGTCAGATCCTGGTCGAACTGGGGGTCGGCCAGGGAGTCGTCTATTGCGTTGTAGTCATCGGCGATGGCGCCCAGGAGGAACTCTTCGTCCAGGACGTCATCGGCGTCGGAGTTGTCGGTGAAGACGAACGCTTCAACCGTAGCGGCGGTCTCGGCCGCGGAATCGTCGCTCAAGGCGGCATTCAGATTGTGAGTGGGGCGATTGGGCGTCGTGGAAGACGCCTCCGTCCGCTCGCCCGGCGGCATCGGCCCGGGCGCCGCAGCCGAGCAAGGCTCGGCCGCCATCAGGGCCGGTTCGGCGCCGACAAAGGCGGACTCGTCCGAGGCCGTCGTGGCGGCAAGTTGTTGTTGAAGCTGTTGGACCATCTCACGTGCATCGGCGAGATTGCGGCGAAGGTCCGTTAGTTCGTCGTTCTTGCGCTGACGGATGCGACTCCACCGCCTTCGGCTTAAGCCGGTCTCGTTACGTTGACTGCGTGCGGGAACGCGCGTTGCATTGGTGGTTGGGCGTTTGCTCATGGTGGTTGGTGTACCCCTCGTTAGCTCGCAGCGGACACGTGTTGTCGGACCCCAGCCGACCAATCGGCCGGCGTCTGTTTAGATATACACACCCCGACCCGCTCAGGCGCGACCGACCGTTACAGCGTGGTCAGGATCGAATTCCGCCTAACCCATTGACAATCGCCCCCGGCGGCAATATCAATGGACCTGCCTCGTTTGGCCTTTGTATGGTCGGGGATTGTGAAAGGTGGTAAGGCAATGCGGATTCATATGGTTGGGGCTCTATGGATTGCTGCACTTCCGTTGGCTCTGGCCGTCGGCTGCCAGTCCAATGCGGGCCTCGTTCGAGAGGTCACGGATATGCCCTGCAAGGTTGTGCAGACCAACGGCCTCGAACTTGCCTCTAACCGGAAGTTTGTCTTCGGAAAGCAGTACTACGCCAACCGTATGGTTGTTGGCGAGGATGGGAGCGTCTACGTGGCAGGCGGGAACCTGGATAGGCGGGTGACCGCGGACCTCGAGCCGGTCCCGGTCGAAGGCTTCCTGGCTAAGCTTGATGGCGCCACTGTGGTGTGGGTACGCGACGTGCTTTCGGGCAGCTCCTTGGGAGCGGCCGACGTCGATGTTGGGCCGGACAATACGGTTTACGTTGTCACCAAAGCGCCAACGGACGAAGCAGTTCTGTACCCGGCGGTGGGCCGCAATATGGTGTTGAAGTATGACACTCACGGCCGACTGCTGTGGCGAAGTACCTTCGGGACAGCGATGACGGGGGGTCGTGCGACTATCTGTGTTGCTCACAACGGCGACTGTTACGTCGCTGGAACGACCCAAGCCTACGGCGAGGAAGATCGTGGGGATGTGTACCTGGCCTTCCTCAATGAAGTTGGTCAATTGCAATGGCAAGTTCAGTTCGGCTCCGACGGCGCCGATCATCCTTACGACATGGCGCTTCAGGAGCCGGGGCAGCGCGAACTCCATGTCGTCGGGAGCACGCGCGGAGACTTGGCAGCCCCGAACGCCGGCCAAGAGGATGTCTTCGTTGCTCAATACGCCCGGAACGGCTGGCAGAAGGCGATTCGTCAGTTTGGCGGGCCTGGGTCCGATCGCGGGGTGGGCGTCGTGACGGACGGGCCCGCCGTCCTCGTCCGTTCGCACGAGGAAACGGCCCAGGCCAGTCATGCCGTTCTGAGCCGATTCAACGCCCGCGCGGGCCTGGAATGGCGTCTGGAATTCCGCGAGAGCCTCGGCCGCGACACGCGAGCCATTGCGGTTGACGATGATGGAAACTGTTACCTGGCCTACCTGGGCTATGAATCGCCGGAGTCGTGGGACGACCCCGGGCGGACCTATCTGGCGATTGTTGGTGTCGACCCCGGGGGACAGGTTTCTGGCAGTATTGAATTGAACACCGATTGCGCCGAAGTTCGCGACCTCGCCGTGGACAGACGCGGCAACGTGTATGTTCTCTGCTCCGGTGAGTTCGACTACGGCTTTGCGGTGTTCCGGCTGGCCGTGACTGCCGACTAGCGCCTGCGCGTATCGACGTCGAAGTAGGGAAGAGTCAGGCGTTGGCGGCCCCCTCCAGCTTCCATCATGTTGTTGATCGTGGTCGTGATTGCAGCGCCCACGTTGGCATAATGCGTGCCGATGTTCTCGGGGGAGGTGATTGCATTCGGTGGAGTGACGTTGGGCAGGTTCGCTTGTGCCGTTGCCCAATCGAGGCCGTTGGCCTCGCAGAACTCCTTGGCGGCCACCTCGTTCTTGAGGGCCCGTAGGGCAAGGCCACGTCGCGCTTCGCGAAGTCTGTAGTATTGGTTCAGATTGTGGGGTGAGCTGATATCCCCCGCGGGGGGGATATCGAGCATTACCCGTTCCAGGTCCGCCTCGTTGAAGCCGGCGTCGATCACGGTTTGCTTGTGTTGTTCGACTCGCTGCAAGTGGTCGATTGCCTTATTGCGGGCCAAATCCTGCAGGCGATACCATCTGTTGATCGACGCGGGGTCCTGGATCGGGAAGTTGGTTGATGGAAGAATGGCGGCAACGTCGTCCCAGTCGAAGCCTTCCGCGTCGTTGGCTCGTTGCTTGTCCTCTTCCAGCTTGCCCACTTCAGTACGAATGGCCCTTTCTCTGGCGTAATCCCACCGCTTATGCCAACCGATCGCATCGGCCGAGCTCTGGGCGACGGGCGGCGACTTGATGCCGGGAGGCATCACTTCGTCAACTTGTTCGGCCGTAATCGGCGGATCCAATTCCGCCGCCTTGGCCAGGTCTTCCTGCTCCTCGTCGTAGGCCCTGCGGGCGATCTTCTCGACGACCTCCAATAGCTTCTCGACGACCTCCAATAGCTTCTTGTAGGTCGCATCGTCTTCCGGCCCAGGCTGATTGACCAGTTGCGGCATGAACGGGCGCAGTTCCTCTTCACTCGGTTCGGCCTGTTCGGCCTGTTGCTGGCCCGGATCCCCTTCGCCCGGCTGAGGAGTCGTCGGTTCGTCCACTTCGGGCTCGGGCTGGTCGACCTCAGGGCTGTCTGGTGCGACCTGGCCGAGGGCGGCGCCGGCGATGGCGTTTCCGATGGCGCCGATCGCGCCGAATCCGCCAGATCCAGCCGAAGGGGCAGCCCCTGTGTCGGGGGGCGTCGTACTGGCTTCGGCGGATTGGAGCTGACTCGCTGCAATGTCTGACTGATCGGCCAGCGCTGGCAGCGCCGGGGTCTCGGCGGCCGTGGCGCCATCCGTGGTGCCGAAGGCATCGGCAAGCGTTGCATCGGGGTCGCCAGTGTCATCGCCGAGGCCCGCCGCGACGTCCTGGCCGGCGTCGGCCTGTGCGATCAAGAGGTCGACCTGCGGTTGATCCTCAGCCGGCAGGAGGCCTTTGAGTATCTTCCAGTCGTTGCCGGTGAGTTTGGCGGCATCTTGGTCGGTCATCGTGCCGCCGGTCAGTTGGTCGCCGATGCGCCGAAAATCGTCGATGCTGGCGATCTGGTCGCCGGGCTTGGCCGAGCCGTCATCGATGACCACCCCCGGGTCCATGGCCCGTCGCCAGTCGTCGATGCTCCGTAGGTCGGCCCTGGGGTCGACGAGGAGATGACCCGAGTCCAGATCGTTTGGCCGGAAGTCGGCCGTCGGGCGCGGCTTCGGCTCGGATGTCTCGGATGGCCGAACGAGCTCAGCCTTCTGGGCGTCGGCGGGCACAGCCGCTTGCTTGATCGACGGGTCGAGGCCCAAGCGTTTGAGAGTAGCGGCATGCCGTTTACTGCGGGCAGGATCGGTGAAATTCATGAGATACCCCTCTGAATGTGTGACGTTCATAGCCGAGGCTTCGGACCCCGTTCTCTTCTTTCTAGCAAGCCACACGTCGCAGGGCTGATCTGGGATTACACAGCAGTGAGGCGGGGGGGGGATGCCAAAACGCCGCCGCGCCATGCCGGTGGAGTTGGGCTCCATCGAGCATGGCGCGGTTGCCAAGTGGGGGCGGCCGGCGCTGTAATACAGACGCCTACTTCTCGTAGGACTTGTCGATTGTGCCGTCAGGCTTCAGTTCGTAACGGACCAGCGTCAAGCCGTCCGCCAGCGCCTTGGCGAACTGCTCGCGGGTGAGCGGCTTGTAGAGGATGAAGTGCCGGGCCTTGATGCAGACAACGTCCTCTTCGAACTTGTCGCCCCGCATGCGCTCCTCGCTGTCGTCGTCGAGGATGATGGGGAAGGGCCCTTCTTCCGGCAGTTCGTCGAGGGGGACCTCGTCGCTCATCCGGTAGGCGTGCTTGCGGACGGTGACGGTGTAGCCTACGGGATCGCGGACCTCTTTGACCTTGGCGTCGTGGACCTCCCCCCAATCGCCCGGCCTGGCGTTCTGGATGGGCGGCGGCAGGACCTTATCGTCGCCGATATCGTAGAAGGTGTCGCCGACCAGGGCGATCTTGTCGTTGTAACGTTCGAACATCGCGTCGAACCAGGCGGCGTCGCGCGGGATGTCGAGGTAGACGACCTTGATGGGCTTGACCTTGTCTTCTTCATCGGCGGGTGGCGTTACGACCGGCGCCTCCGGCGAATCGTCGGGACCGGGGACCTCGGCGGCATCACGCTTGGCCTGGTCGGCGGCGTCTTCGGCGGTGGTGTCGGTGACGCTTTTCTCGCAGCCAACGAGGACCAGGGCCAATCCCAGCAGGATGAGTAAGGCGTTTCGTGTCATGATGTTTCCCTTTCCGTATCCCTATGGGCTCATAGCCCGAGATGATCGACAGCCCGCAACCCCATGGGCTCTTTCTTGAATGATTGTGACGCGCGGCCGCGGCAACTGCAACGGTCCGGGTCCATTCCTGTGGGATCTTCCATCTCAAAGTAGCCGTGCTATAATTGTTATAGAAGCATTCGAAGGTCTGGGTGGCATATTGCACGAGGGGTCGAGCAATGAAGGGCAGGCATGATATGGCCGAGCATAAAGGATTCAAGGAGTGCGAGGTCTGCGGGAAGATGTGGCCGATTCAGCAGGAGTTCCTCAGCGATCCGGGCATTCAACTCGTCGGATACCAGGTGAACTTCAAGGAGCTGACCGGCGGGTTGCTGCTGTTCAATCACACCTGCGGGACAACGCTGGCCGTCAACGTTGGCGACTGTCGCGACCTCTACGATGGGCCGATCTTCCAAGAGCGGCGAACGGGCGAGGATGACTGCCCCAGCTATTGCTTGCACGCCGAGGAGCTGCGCGCATGCCCGGCGGCCTGCGAATGCGCCTACGTTCGCGAGATCTTGCAGGTCATCCTGCAATGGCCCAAACAGACCCCCCAGGTCGCCGTGATCGGCTTCTAGCCGGCCGCCACGAATGGCTTGAACGCCTCTTGCCGCGGGCGACTTTGGCCGCCACAATACCAGGATGACTACGACAACAAACATCTTGCGCGGTGGAATCGGTCTGGTGTTAAGTGTGGTCGTGGGGCTGACGGGGTTCGCCCACGCCAAAGAAGGCGACGGGCCTATGGACGTCGGCGTGATGGTGTCGGCCGGCCCCGAGGCGCCGTCGTTAGCGCCGCTGGACAGCCTGGCCACGTCGATTGGGATGCTGATGAAGTTCGGCAAGGCCGGGCCGGTGCCCGAGCAGATATTCACCCTACACCTGTACCCGGGGGACCTGCTGATGGTCGGCGCCGACGACGTGTCGGTGGTCTACCCCTTTGCCGGGACGGAAGAGCGGCCCTTGGCATTTGCGGTCTCCGACGGACTGGTGAAGCTCAACGGAGATGTTGTTGGGGTCGACTTGTCTGAACCGGCCGGCGCCGAGTCCTTCGCCGCCCTCGCCGAGGCCGACTTGGCCCAATTGCGTTCGCTCAAGTTGGGCGGGCAGAAGGACGTGGACGCCGCCGCCTTGGGCCGCGTGCCGGGCGGCCAGGTGATCATACAGACCGCCGACGACGTCGAGGCTGAGTACGTGGCGGGCCTGGTAGACGCCATGGCGGCAGCGCGTCCGATCGGGTTGTTCCTCAGCAAGGATTTCCCCCTGGCCGAGCACCTGGCGCGTTTTGAGGACCTGCAGTACGTGGGCCTTCCATGGGCGCCGGCGGCCGAATCGGCCGACCTTAGCAAGGCCCGGTTCCTCATGGTGGCCTTTTCCGGGGAAGGCGAGGCGCCGTCGTTAGCGCCGCTGGGAGAGCTTGCGGCTTTGGAAACGCTCCACATCGAGGAACTGGGAACCGGGGACCTGTCGGTCCTGGCCGAATTGCCGAAGTTGCGCACGCTGTCGCTCAAGGGCGGAGACGCGGCCGATGTATCCGGCATTCCGCGCCTGTCGACGTTGCGGAAGCTGGACCTGATGGGGTTTGAGAATCTCACCAACCTGTCCGGAATCGAGGAGTTCGACCAACTGACGCATTTGGCCATCTTCCCCGTTCCTGAGGAGTTGACGGACCTAACTCCACTGGAGTCGCTGGAGAACCTGGACATCTTGCTGGTCGACAATGACAGCCTCAAGGCACGTGAGGCCGAGTACGACCAGCTCCGCGAGGCGCTGCCCGATACCGAAATCGTGGGCTTCTGCGTGGGGTCACGTTGGTTGCTGGTGGTGCTGGCCGTCGGCGTGGTCGGTGGCCTTGGGGTGCGATACTGGCGCCGGCGGGCCCGCGTTCGGCCGGCCGCATGAGTAAGTCTAGGACGCGATGGGTGGGAGCGGCTCTTGTGGCCGCGGGGATGATCGCCTTCGCTCTCTGCGCCCATCGTGTTGAGTTGCGGTGGGGCGCTGTCGCCGGGGCTGCCGCGGCCGTTATCGGTCTCGTGATCGGCGTCGTCGGCGCGCCCAGCGTGGTCGACCTGTTCGGCCTGGGTCGGCCTGCACGCCGAGCGGGGCTTCTGCTGCCGGTGTCACTGGCCTTCGGGGCGGCCTGGGCCGTCTACTTCCGCAGTCACGCCGCCGAGACGCTCGTCCCGCATACTGTCGGTACGTTCGCGCTACTCACGATGGCCATTGGCGCCGCTGAGGAGTTGACCTATCGCGGTTTCATCCAAGGCAGCGTTGCTGGCGTCGGGCCGTGGTTCGCTTGCATCATCGCCGCAGCCGCCCACACCGCCTACAAGTGCAGCCTGATGGCGTTCCCGGTCAGTGATGTTCGCGCCGACATTTTCATTCTGGCGGCGGGCACCTTCGGCGTCGGCATCGCGCTGGGGGCGATGAGAGAGGCCGGCAGCAACATCCTTCCGGCCGTTCTCGCCCACGTGACCTTCGACCTGATCGCCTACGGCGACCTCACCGAGCCGCTGTGGTGGGTCTAGCCTTTCGCTTGGTGGCCTCCTTGCGCTTGGGGGCGGCTTTGGGCTTGGCCGGCGCGGTCGCGCGGTCTTCCCAGCACAGAATGACGTTGCTCAGAGCGGTGGTGATTTTGGTGCGGTCGTCGAAGCGCACTTCAACAACGGGCGAACAGCCGTTGGCGGAGGAGGTGTCGATGCGGGTGACCACCACGCCGCCGATGCGGTCGAGGAACGGATGGGTGCAGCGCTGGTTCAGGTCGTAACGTCGGCCTTCAGTGATGGCCGCTATGATCGTGTGCATGGAGTGTTCCCTTCATCTAAGTGTGGCCCCAGGGGCGGGCGGTGGTCCACGAGACAACCGCCCGCCCCATCCGACCGTAGCCATCGGGACTTGCCAGGTCCCGTCACGCCTAAGGTTGGCCTTCCTCTGTTCGGTCCGCCGCCAATTCTGCCGGTGAGAGCACATCGATGGGAGCCGTCGGACCCGCGGGAGTCGCCGGGGCAGGGCCTGGGCCCAGGCCCTCGAGCGGCTCTGGGGCCGGCGGTGTGTCGACAGGCGGCTCGGCCGGGCCCGGCGCCGCGCCACTGCCACCGAGCATCGCCGCTAGGTCACCCATGGCATCGGCGCCCGGCGTGGGTCCGCCAGGGCCGCCTTTGGCCGCTTCGATGCGTTGCAGGATCTCATCCTTATTGGGCACCTCGAATGCGTCTAGCAGTTCGGCCATGTAGGGCTCGCCGACGGCCTGGAAGAGGGCCTGCGCTTCGGCCTGTTTGCGTTGGGCGTCGAACGGCATGGCCATAGCCACGTCGAGCGTGACGTCGTAGTAGCCGCTGAGCATCTCCTGGGAGACGGTGACGGTGCCCTCGCCGCCGGTGATACGAACTTGCTCGTTGGGGCTCATGCTGGCCTGGTCCAGTTCCAACACACTGCCCATCACTTGCTGGGTAAAGCCATCCAACAGAATGCTCTTGAGCGTGGTGGCCTGGCGGCTGTTGATCGCCAGTTGCCAGACCTCGGTGGCGGTTGTCGCCCCGGCGGTCTCCTTGCCCAAGGCTACATCTTGCACGCCGAGTTGGTCCTTGATGCCCTCGCCCATGAGTTGATAGAAGGCGATCAACGATTCGCTCATCGGCGGCGGGGGCATCCGTTGGGCTCGGTCGAGCTTGCCTCGGGCCATCTTCCCGATGGCCCCGGCCCGTGCGGCGATCTTGGAGGCGATATTGGAGTTGTCTTCGCTGCCTTGCAGGGCGCCCTGTTCGACCTTAACGATCGGGTCGGCAAACTGGCGGACGTAGTTGGCCATGTGGCTCATGGTGATGTTGAGCCAGTCCTGATGCCCCCGAGCCATCTCCACTTGGTTCAGCCCTTGCCATACGTGAGGCAGCAGGGCGTTAACGCCGACAGTGTATGGCCAATTCACGTACGGCCAGACCTGCTTGTCTTGGTCGTCGTTGAGAATCACGCGATCGGAGCCGGCTCCGATCCGCAGCACATAGCGGCCGAAGGGGTAAATCGGCTCGTCGTACTCGCGGGCGATTTCGGTCTGCCGCTCGGTGAAGGGCTCGCCGGTGTTGGCGTCGGTCCAATAGCCGTCTTCATTCTCACTGATCAGCCCGGCCTGGGCAAGTTCGGCGTAGGGGATCTCGCGTTCGTCCTTGCTCTTGCGCTCAGCCAAGTCGTGGAAGTAGACTTCCTCGATGGTCACATAGGCGCCAGTGTCGGCTTCGCTACTGATGGCGGCGTCGTTGAAGCGGCGGTTGATCAAGTTGACCAGACGGCCTTCGGCGGTTTCGCCGGGGTCATTGTCAACGTGCCCGTCGATGGGATGGTTGATCGGGTTGCCGATGCCGACGTAGCTTTCGAAGGTCTCACCGGCGGCGGCGTTCTCGATGGCCTCGGCAAACTTGGGCCATCGGGCGGTCGCGTAGGCGGTGGGCACACGTCGCTTGCAGACGGCGAAAGTGGCGTCCTCGACGCACTCGGCCTCGGGGTCGGCCCCGAAGTACTGCGGATGCACGATGGCCACGCGTGGCTGGCCGATCCATTCCTTGCGGTCGGCGTCCCAACGGGCCTTGGGCTCCCACAATGTCTTGGCGACATAGTGGCCGAAGACCGCGCCATCCAGGGCCGCCTGCATCAACTTCCGCTGCATGCGGAGGACCTTCTCGAACTGCCATTGCAGGACGCGGCCCCAGGTGGCCGCGCCCGTCGTGTCCGACGGCTCCACCGGCTGGGCGACGATTCGCGGGCGACGCTGCGCGATGGTCGCCATGGTTTGCACCACGGCCGGGTAGATGTAGTTGGCCTGAATGCGGTCCCAACCTTTTCGACGTCGCTGGCTGGCGAGCTGGTTGTTGAACAGGTAATCCAACCCGTCGGCCCAGATTTGAGACCAGTCTCGCGTGGCGTCAAAAGCCACCTGGACCATCTCATCGAGGCGACGGTGCAGGTCGTCAGTGAGGGTGCGTTTGCTCTTGGCTGTACGTCGTCAGCGACAATGGTAATCCGTGGGCGTTGAACTAAGTCACGG